>JAAUPH010000256.1 GCA_012035435.1 Sphingopyxis sp.
GCCGAGGCTTCCCTTGCAACGTTGGAGCGTTCGCTCAACCTAGCCGCCCACGGCGGGGTTGTGCGCACTTTGTCGATTTAGGCCCACCGATGGCGGAATTGCTGGAACGTTGCAGCGAGGGCGCGCCCTGTCCGAGCCGCTGCGGACGTATGTGCAAAGTTTGCTGGCCGCATTTCCGCCCACGACACAGGGCACACTGGCGCGACCTTTCCCCTCGGCGATACGAGCGACGCAGACCATGCAGCCCAGTCAGCCTACCCAACCACAGCCGCACCCACCCGCACCGAAACTGGTTGAACCGCTAACGGATCGTGAACGCGAAATCCTCGTCTTGTTGGCGGAACGCCTCTCGAACAAAGAGATTGCCCAACTCCTGGCTGTTTCGCCCTTTACGGTCAAAAACCACCTCAGCACCATCTATCAGAAGCTTGGCGCCAGCGGTCGTCGCCAGGCTGTGAATCACGCCGAGCGCGCTGGTCTCGATCGGGAATCCGGTTGCGACACAGATGGCGCGATGTGCGAACAGCGAATCACGATCCGTGGGGATGGTGGTGGCGAAGATGAAATGGTCGATGTCCGGCAGCGCGAGACCGGCCTTCTGCACGGCGGCCCGCGCAGTCCGCGCGGAAAGGTCGGTCAGCGACACCTCACGCAGCGCGCCGCCAAACTTGCCACAGGCGGAACGCTGGCCCAGTGAGAGGACGATATCGGAATCGGAGAGCATGATGGTCATGGTTGTGCCGTGAGATCAGGTTCGTGCGATCAGGGGTAGTGCCAGCAGCGCGCGCGTCATCACGCTGTCATGTGCAGCGGGCGGGAAGATTTGCATCGGTGGCAGCTTGCCATGCATGGTGGGCCGGCGCGAGTTCAACATGCGCCCGGTCGGGGCAGCGGCAGCAGAGGCAGGCAGCATGCAGGGCCAACAGCGTGAGGAATCGGGCCGGGTCGAAACGCCGGCTGATGAGGTCAGCCGCGTGTTCGGGAGGATCGGCGTCTTGTCCTTTGGCGGTGCGGCCGGCAGGATGAAGCTGGTCAGCGGCGCCATGTCCGCATTCATCGCGTCGATCTCATCCTCGAGCCGCGAAACTTGCGATGCGATGACTCGCAGCGCCATCTCACCGGGCGCGAAGGGGGCGTCCCCCTCGACGGCCGGCGTGGCCAGATCGGCGCCCAGATCGAACAGGTCATTCTGGATCCGCGTCAGCTGCGCCGCCATATCGGTATCGTCGAGCGCGCGGATAGCAAAACCAATCAGGCTGTTCGCTTCATCGACATCGCCGATCGCGGCCATCAGAGCGGCCGACTTGGCGACGCGCGACCCATCGACCAAGCCGGTGGTCCCATCATCACCCGTGCGGGTGTAAATCTTGTTGAGCTTTACCACGATTGCCGCGTGTTAAGACGCGGCGGCGAAAATGCCGACCAGGATCAGCAGCAAGATGGTGATCGCCTGCCATTTGACGCGCGCCATCATCATCTTGTTCTGCATCATCTGATTTTCTTTGAGCGTGCCGTTCATTTCGGCCTGATGACTCTGCGAAAAAGCGAACAGCCCGCGCGCCAGCGCGACGAGGACCATGACGGCGGCAACCACGATGCCGATGATGAGTATGATTTCCATGCCGACCCCTTTACGCCTTCGCCAGCGAATATCCAGCGGGCAGTTGGTGAACGCGCAGCGCTTTGGCCAGTTCCTTGCCATCGGCACCCGCCACACGGAACGCCGCCAGCGTTGCCGGGCGGTCGCGCTTGGCGAGCCGCTGACCATCGACGCCCACGACTAGCGCGTGGTGATGATAGGCGGGGGTCGGCAGCCCGAGCAGCTTTTGCAGCAGCACATGGACGGCGGTGGCGGGCAGCAGGTCGGTGCCGCGCACCACCAGCCCGATGCCCATCACAGCATCGTCTATCGTGCTCGCCAGATGATAGCTTGCGGGCGCATCCTTGCGCGCAATCACGACATCGCCGTGGGACCGGGCGTCAAAGTGCGTCAACGCGCCACTGTTGACGGCGTTTAACGGCCCCACAGATTCTGTGGCGCGCGTCATGTCGATCCGCCAGCACCACGGCGCACTGGCCATGCGCTCGGCGCGCTGACCCTTGGTCAAATTGCGGCAGGTCCCGGGATAGATCGCCCCGGACGGCCCATGCGGCGCGGTCACGCTTCCCGCCACATCGGCGCGCGTACAGAAACAGGGATAGGCGAGCTCCGCGGCGATCAACCGGTCGAGTGCGGCGGCATATCTGTCCAGATGTTCGCTCTGCCGCCACAGGGGCGGGGCCCATTCGATCCCCAGCCACGCCAGATCGGCGATCGCGCCGTCGACAAACTCGGCGCGCGACCGTGTCCCGTCGATATCGTCGATCCGCAACCGCAATTGTCCGCCGCTGCGCTCTGCCAAATTCTGTGCTATGACCGCGCTATAGGCGTGGCCCAGATGCAGTGGCCCGCTCGGGCTAGGTGCGAAACGGCTGTCGCTCATGCTTGCGCTGAATCCAGATACAGCGGCGCGCCATGAATGTGATGACCATATCTGGTGGCATTTGCCCCCTTGACGTCAGGAATCGCATCGCGTTGTAATGGCATCGTCACGCAGCCGCGGCACATGGCCGCATATCGAGGCAAAGAGGGGAGCGCGCCGAAGCGATTATGTTCCATCCCGAACTTACCCGTCATCCCGATGCATGCCCTGCGCTGGTGCTGAACGCCGACTATACGCCGCTCAGCTATTACCCGCTCAGCCTGTGGCCGTGGCAGACCGCGGTCAAGGCGGTTTTCCTCGACCGGGTGATCATCGTCGAGAGCTATGCGCGCGAAATTCATTCGCCGACGCGCACCATGGCGATCCCCAGCGTCATCGCGCTCAAACAATATGTGAAACCGTCGCAATATCCGGCCTTTACCCGGTTCAACCTGTTCTTGCGCGACCGGTTTCAATGCCAATATTGTGGTTCGCCCAAGGATCTGACCTTTGACCATGTCGTCCCGCGTCGGCTTGGCGGGCAGACCAGCTGGGAAAATGTCACCGCGGCCTGCGCGCCCTGCAACCTTAAAAAGGGCGGCCGCACTCCGGCACAGGCGCATATGCCGCTCCATCGCCAACCGTGGCGGCCGACCAATTGGCAGCTGCAGGACAATGGGCGCGCCTTTCCGCCAAACCATCTGCACGAAAGCTGGATGGACTGGCTCTATTGGGATGTCGAACTGGAGGCTTGATCCGGCCAAAGTGCATTTGGTTGTTTAACACAAAGACACAAAGGTTGCGGTTCGCGACCGCGAAGCGGCTTTACGCCTTTCAATTCACTGAAAAAGCGGCGTCGCCGCCTACGCCAATATCTTTGTGTCTTTGTGTGAAACCAATAGCGTCTGTCTCGCGTCACCGCCGCCAGTTACTCCTGAAACCAACCACTGCTTGACCCCATTGTTGCGCGGCGCAACAAGACCGCGCCATGCTGACCTCCCCCGACGCCCGCCCTGCGATTACGCAAAACCCTGATATCCGCTATCTGGGACGCATTCTTGGTGATGTGATCCGGGCTTATGGCGGCGAGAAACTGTTTCGCCAGACCGAATATATCCGGTCCGCCAGTGTCGATCGGCATCGCGGCGTTGCTGGGGCCGACGCCATCGATCCGGGTCTCGATGCGCTCAGCCTGGATGAAACGATCGCCTTTGTGCGCGGGTTCATGCTCTTCTCGATGCTCGCCAATCTGGCTGAGGATCGGCAGGGTGTTGCCGCCGAACCCGGCGCCAGCGTCGCCGAGGCCTTGGCGCGGCTCGAAGCGGAGGGCGTTCACGACACCGCGATCCGCACGCTCACCGAAGCGGCACATATCGTCCCCCGTACTCACCGCGCACCCGACCGAGGTGCGGCGCAAATCGATGCTCGATCACAAGAACCGCATCGCGCGGCTGATGGCGGCGCGCGACCGCGGCGATACGCAGGACGGGGACGGCGACGATATCGACGTCGCAATCCGGCGGCAGGTTGCACTTCTGTGGCAAACCCGCCCGCTGCGCACCGAAAAGCTCGTGGTCGCGGACGAGATTGACAATGCGCTCACCTATTTGCGCGATGTCTTCGTCCCCGTCGTGCCGCAGCTCTATGCGCGCTGGGAAGCAGCATTGGGCAGCCGCCCGCCCGCCTTCCTGCGCGTCGGCAGCTGGATCGGCGGCGACCGCGACGGCAATCCGTTTGTTACGGCAGAAACGCTGAGCTATGCTGCCCGCACGTCGGCGGGGGCGATATTGGCCCATTATTTGGACGCCGTGCACGCGCTCGGCGCCGAATTGTCGGTGTCGGCCGCGCTCGCCCCGGTGTCGGACTCGATGTCCGCTCT
>JAAUPH010000257.1 GCA_012035435.1 Sphingopyxis sp.
AAGTCTTCGACACGGTCGGTCTCGTCCATGATCTCCGCGCCGAGGATGGTCTCCAGGACATCCTCGAGCGTCACCAGCCCGCTGACGCCGCCGTACTCGTCGGCCACCATGATGCCGTTGCCCGGGTCGCGTCCGAGCAAGATGCGGTGCTGGAAGGCGATGCGGTAACGGTTCTCATCGTTGCCGCCGCCGGCAGCGCTATCGCCCATTGCCGGCAATCCCTGCAAGTAGTCGTCAAACTGTGGGCCGGTCAGCGTTTCATTTCCGGCCAGGGCGGCGGCGAGGAAGTCCTTGAGTTCGTTGATCGGCAGCCCGTAGTTGATCTGGGTGTTGGTCGCGTTGCCGGCGACGATCCGGCCGGTCAGCGCGCGGCGCGCCGCCTCTGCGCCCAGCGTCGCGGTGGTTTCATCAGGCTCAGCAATATGGCGCTGGTGGATGCCGGTGCGCTCTACAATCCATTCGTCGGTCGTGTCGACGCGCGCGGCAAGCTCGGCATTGGTGACGCATGTGCGCGGTAGCGCCGACCCGGTCCCCACAATCACACTACGTAAGCTCACGCGGTCTGGGCCCTGAAATTGGCGAGATCGTCGGTCACCTGCCGTGTAATATCCTTCTCGACCAGTTCGGCGCAGACATGCACCGCATTGGCGACCCCGGCGGCATTGGCGCTGCCATGGCTTTTGAGCACGACACCGTTCAGGCCCAGAAACACCGCGCCATTATGGTTGTTGGGGTCCAGATGATGCTTGAGCAGCTCGGTCGCCGGGCGCGAGATCAGGAACCCGATCTTGGAGCGCAGCGAACTGGTAAAAGCACGGCGGAGCAGGTCGGTAACGAACCGCGCTGTTCCCTCAATCGATTTGAGCGCGATATTGCCCGAAAAACCGTCGTGAACAATGACATCAACATCGCCGCGCGACAATTTGTCGCCTTCGATAAATCCCTGAAATCGCATCGGCAGGCCCTGCGCGCTGCGCAAGATCGCAGCGGCATCGCGGATCGAATCGGTGCCCTTCATCTCTTCGGTACCGATATTGAGCAATGCCACCCGCGGTTCATTCAACTGCATGGCGGTTCGGGCATAGGCGGCACCCATGATCACGAACTGCACCAGATTATTGGCATCGCAATCGGTGTTGGCGCCCAGATCGAGCATCACGACATCATTGTCGCCGAGCGTCGGCAGCAGTGCGGCAAGCGCGGGCCGGTCGATCCCCGGCATGGTGCGTAGGGCGAGCTTCGCCATTGCCATCAGCGCGCCAGTGTTGCCCGACGAAACAGCACCACCCGCATCACCGCGCTTCACCGCTTCAATCGCCAGCCCCATCGAGCTGCCACGGGCCTTGCGCAGCGCTTGGCTGGGTTTGTCATCACCCGTCACAATGCCGTCGGTGTGGATGATTTCGGACGCGGCGCGCAAATTGGGGTGATTGTCCAGCGCCGCCTTGATCTGCGTCTCATCACCGACGAGCAGAAACTTCAGCCCATCGTGGCGGTGGCGCGCGGCGGCTGCGCCCGCGACCATCACGCGCACGCCACCATCACCGCCCATCGCATCGATGGCGATTCGCGGTGCTAGCCCCATATAATTTTTCCAGTCAGATCAGGCGTCAGGCGCCGATGGCGACCACTTCGCGGCCATTATAATAGCCGCATTTGTCGCACATATGGTGCGGACGCTTCAGCTCACCGCAGTTCGAACATTCCTGAAAGGCCTCGACGCGCAGCGAGTCGTGGCTGCGGCGCATACCGCGCTTCGACGGAGAGGTTTTTCGCTTGGGGACGGCCATGACAAATCCTGTAATCTTTGACTGTTCAACAACATGCATCCCGGTGACGCTGCCGTGCCGCAATGCGGCAAAACACGTACCGCCCGCCGTTCCCACTCCGTCGGCCATTCAAAACAGGCCAGCGAAAAGGGCCGGAGGGTGCCACAACGCCAAATGGTGTCGGGATGCCGGACGGCAGGCGCTATACCGATTCCGCGCTGAAAGGCAAGCCCCATAACCGGCAAACCACCGGCTTGTCAGCGCGCATGGACCCACTAATGTGCATCGGTAACAATTTTAGGGGTAACGCATATGACCATTTTACCGATCAGCATGACCTTGGCCGCAGTGGCAGCGCTCATCAACCTGTGGCTGACCATGCGCGTCGGTAAGGTGCGGACGACCGAAAAAGTGATGGTTGGTGATGGTGGCAATGAAGCGGTGATCCGCCGCATGCGCGCGCACAGCAACTATGTCGAAAATACCGCCTTCGTCCTGATCCTGCTGCTGCTGGTCGAACTGGCCGTCGGTCCGGCCACATGGCTGTGGGCGATTGGCGGCGTCTATTTTGTCGGCCGCATCGCCCATGCCGTCGGCATGGACGGGCCCATGAATGCGCGCTTTGCGGGCACGCTAATCACCTTTTGACCCAGCTGGGCTTGGCCATCACAGCGATCGTCATCGTGTATCTGACGCCCATTGAAACCGCGAGCGACACCGGCCTGCCTGCGGACAGCGAAATGGTTGCGCCGCAGTAACGCCACCCATCGGCAAAAGCGGTCTACTTCGCACCAACCGCCATGTCGCTGACATACGGGTTGGTGCGACGTTCGTGGCCGAAATTGCTGGTCGCACCATGGCCGGGAACAAAGGTGATGTCGTCGCCCAAGGGCCATAGACGCTGCGTGATCGACGCGATTAGATCGGCATGGTTGCGCGCGGAAAATCGGTTCGGCCGATGGATCCCTGAAACAGGACATCGCCGACCATCGCCAGCTTTGACGGGCGGTGGATGAACACCACATGCCCCGGCGTGTGGCCCGGACAATGCACGACGTCGAGCGTCAGATTGCCCACCGTTACCGTATCGCCATGAACCAGCCATCGGTCGGGCACGAAACTTTGCGCGACCATGCCCCAGCGCGGGCCATCATCATCGAGCTGATCGATCCAGAAACGATCGTCCTCGTGCGGCCCTTCGATCGGCAGCTGCAATTCCCGCGCTAGCATCCCGGCTTGCCCGCAATGGTCCAGATGGCCATGGGTGACGAGAATCTTTTCCAGTTCCACCCCATGCTGCGCCGCCACCGATTTCAAACGATCCAGATCGCCGCCCGGATCGACAAAGGCAGCTTTGTTGGTCGCGGTGCACCACAGCAGCGTGCAATTTTGCTGAAGCGGAGTGACCGGAATGATCACGGCCTTGAGCGGAGGTATGGTGTTCGTCATGCCGCGTATCTGGCAACGGAGCGCGCAATGCGCAAGCCGCGCCTAACGCAGCATCATCCGGTCGCCCTCGACCGTCACCTCTTGCAGCCGCGACAAAAAGCTTTGTCCCATCAGGCTGGTTGGCATGTCAGCATCGATCACGGCCGCCTGAACATCGGCAACCTCAAGGCTCTCGACCCGCACCCGGTCAAGCTCGATCGGGCGGATCGGCACCACGCCGCCGGCCGTATTGGCGCGGCCCAGCGCAGGCAGCCGATCAACATCAATCCCGATCAGCTCTGCATCATTGCGGGTCAGCGCAATCATCGAGGCACCGCTGTCGACCATCATCCGGATGCTGCGGCCATTAATCTCGGCTGTGACATAGAAATGCGAATCATCCTCGCGATCGATCTGCACCTGCCCCCCGATTATGGGGCCGCCGGATGATCGGCGCGTGGCGGCCGAATCGCGGAACCACGGTCCCGCATCCTCGTCCGCACCGGCTTGCGCCGTAGCAATGCTGTCAGCACCCTCGCCCGGCGGCGTGACGGAAAAGACCGTCAGGGCCACGGTGAGAAAAAAGGTCAGCGCGATGAGCTGCTTGTGCATGCCGGTCAGTATAATACTCAGATATTGGCAGCAAGTTAACCGCCGGGCTGCGGCGGATCGATAAAGGCGCGCCACTGCGACACGGCGAAGCGCGTGCTGTATGAAACGCGCACACAGGCATGCTGGCTCGCATTCTCAGCTTCAGCGGCGATGGTCGGCCAATTAACGGCGCTGCCTGCCGCGCGCCAGCAGATGATCGCATCAGCCTCAGGCCGGTCGGCCAGCGCGGCATAGGCCTCGCCGCCCTCGGGCGGCCGGGCCTGGCACTTTTGTTCCAGGCATAGAGGTCGATGTGGCGCCCAAGGAACGCCATCGCCAACGCAACTCCTTCCAGGAACAGGGCCGCGGTAATGGCGCCTGCAAAGGGCGACCATTTCGTTGCCGAGGGGCGTGTGATCAAAGCCGGCCGGACCCTGATCATCACACAGGGTGAGGTCACGGCTCATGACGGTGACACAGTTTCGACCGTAGCCATCATCACGGCGACGATGATGCGGCTGGAAGCCAAGCCCGGTTCGGTCGGGT
>JAAUPH010000258.1 GCA_012035435.1 Sphingopyxis sp.
TTCACATCGAGCCCCACCTTGCCATAGCGCCCGCGAGCATCCCGCCTGCGGCCAGCTCCACCGGATGGCGGTGTCGAACATTGCGTCAAAACTGACATCATCGGGCGCGTGGTGACGGATCAGCGCGTCGCTCGCGCTGGTATCGCGGCGCAGCGTGCCGCCCAGCGCAACGTTGATTTCCTGGAAGCCGCGGCAGATGCCGAACACGGGTCGCCCGGCGTCGATCATATGGCCAACCAGCCCCAGTGCAATCTCGTCGCGCGCATCGTCGAACGGCCCTTCTCCGCCTTCGTCGCCATAGCGTGCGGTGCCAACATTCGACGGGCTGCCCGTGAGCAAGATTCCGTCGAGCCGCGGCGCCACCTCCGCTGCACTCATCAGATCGGGCAGCGATGGCACGATCAGCGCGGCAACATCGGCATAGGTCATGGCGCTCACGATATAGCGGTTGATCACCGCCTGTGCGATTTCACTGCCGACCAAGCGGTTGCAGGCAATAATGCCAAGGACGGGGCGCGCGTTCATGCGCCTCTTGTCGGCAGTCCCGCCGCGAAGGTCAAGCGTTCGCCTTGCGCTGGGCAAAGGCGGCTGCGGCACCAAATAAGCCGGGCTGGTCGAGCTTGATCAGCTTGACGGGCATTGCGGCCATATAGGCATCGAACCGGCCCTTGGCGCGGAACCGCTCTGGGAAGCCCGAACGGACGAGCGTGTCGCGGATTCGCTGCCCCAGCCCGCCCGCGATCACCACGCCTGACGCGCCTTGCGCCAGCGCTATATCGCCCGCGACGCTGCCCAGAGATAAACAGAATCGGTCAGCGGCAGCGGCAGCGAGGCTGTCTTCGCCGCTCATCGCAAGCTGCCAAATCGTGCGATCATCGAGCGGCGCGATCGCCCGCGCTTCGATCCCCGCCAGCGCCTCGTAAATATCAACGATGCCCGGCCCCGACACGATCCGCTCAACGGACACCCGCCGATGCCGTTTGCGCAGCCGCGCCAATATCGCATCCTCGATGCTGTCGAGCGGGGCGAAGTCGATATGCCCGCCCTCGGTTGCCTGCACGCGATAGGCCGCTCCGTCGCGCCACACATGCGCCACCCCCAGCCCGGTGCCGGGGCCGATGACGCTGATCGTGCCGGTCGCGGGCAAATCGCTTTCCGGCCCGCACAAATGATCGAAAGCGCTGGCATCGGCGGCCGCCACGGCATGGCCGACTGCCTCGAAATCATTGATCAGCAGATGGTCGTCGACGTTCAGCTTCTCCCCGATCAGCGCGGGGCGGATGATCCACGGGTTGTTGGTAAAACGGATGACGTCGCCCTTGGTCGGCCCGGCGATGGCAATCGCCGTTGCTCGAGGCAGTGGCTTGCCGGTTATCCGCCCAAAATCCTCCCACGCGGTCTGAAAGCTGGCGTGATCCGCGGTCTGCAGCGTCACAGCTTCGCCCAGTGCGACCACCTTGCCCCCGGCAACCTCGGCCAATGCGAAGCGGGCATGCGTGCCGCCAATATCAACCGCGACGAGTTGCTGTGTGCTGGCCATCTTTGCTCCTCTCCCAACACGGGCTCAATGACATCAGATCAAATCATCCGTCATGCTGAACTTGTTTCAGCATCCATGGCTCAAGGTCGCACTTTATCCCATGGACCCTGAAACAAGTTCAGGGTGATGACGCGTGTATAAACTGTCATCTCGGCCCAGCGGTGCCGCATGCGAACAGCAAAGACAAGCTGCATACGACTGCAATGCGGCCGCAAATTTCGTGGGTCAGGGGAAAATGGCGCACCCGGAACGATTCGAACGTCCGACCCCCAGATTCGTAGTCTGGTGCTCTATCCAGCTGAGCTACGGGTGCGTGGAGGTGCGCCAATAGGGCGAAGGTCGCGGGTGTGCAACCCCCTTTCCAAGCATATTTTGCAACCGCTGCTAAATCTTGGCGCAAGTCGATTTTTCACGCCCCGCTTGCAACAACGGCAATTCGGACGGCGCAGTCAGCAACAGGCGGATCAACGCGATGCCTTTGCGCTCCTCCGTCCGGACCACGTCTGCGCCGGGCGGCACTGCCTGACCCGGCAGCGCCACAACGACGCGATATGGTCGGCCTCGCGCCTGAACATCGTTGCGAACAAAGATGACGTCGGTTCGGCCATTAAAGACGCTGAGCGAGCTGTAGCGTCCGGCCACCGGCACAACCGTGATCCGGAGCGGTCCATCGCTTAAATCATAAGGGCAGGCCGAATAGGCTAGATCGGGGCTGGGCCGCACCACCGGCTGGTTCTCCGGCGTCGCCAGATTGCCGTGTGACATGATGTTAAGCCCAGCCTGTGAGGATATGCGATCAATGGCCGTGCCCATAATCAAGTGTGGCAGGGCGTGGATCGTTGCCGCGCCGCTGATGAGCGCAGTGACAAGCATCACCAGCAACGGCCCGCGCCACCCGGTCATATGCACGCCTCCCGCACGATTTGCGGGAGCATAGCGCGCGACGGATCGGCCATGAAGGCCTTGCCCGGATTGTACATGCGTAGCGTCAGGTGAAAGCCCCTGCCCCCAGTTGTCGGCAGCCAGCCGCCGCTTGGCGGCCTCCCGGATGACAGGCGGACCTGCCAGCGCTGCTGTGCATCCAGTGGCACGGTGGCGCCGTTGACCGACCAGACCCGCGCTTCATTGGGCATCAGATACCCCGTCGTGTCGTACACGGTCACGCTCCACCAGCGCGCGTCGAGTGCAGACCCAGTCAGGCGATAGCGGCACTTGCCGGTCAGCGCGCGACCTTCGCTGTCCCGTGCTGCCTGCCAATACAGCGTTTCGGTCGCGGGGAGTGCGAGGAGCCCGCTGCGCGCCACCGCCGCGCGGGTGATCGGATCGGTTGCCTTGACGCCGTAGCCGAGCGAGGTCTGCCATGGTCCGTTGACTATCTGCCCGCCGGAAAGCCCGCGATTGGTAAGCGCCCATGCGCCGCCGAGGCCGAACACCAGGCCCGATATGATGGCGATGCTGTAGCGTTGCCAGGATTTCATGCGAATGCCCTCACACCCGTGTTGCAACGCGCGGTTCCGTCGTGCAAGCAAATCCTCCCCCACCGGGGAGGCTTTGACTATTTTGCCTTTAGCGCCGCCTGCGCCGCCGCGAGCCGTGCAATTGGCACACGGTAAGGCGACGCACTCACATAATCGAGGCCGACGCTTTCGCAGAAAAAGATGCTGGGCGCATCGCCGCCATGCTCGCCGCAAATGCCTAGCTTGATGCCGTCACGGGTTTTGCGCCCGCGTTCTGCGGCAAGTTCGATGAGCTGGCCAACGCCCGCCGTATCGATGCTGACGAACGGGTCGGCCAGGAAGATGCCCTTGTCGACATAATGGGTCAGGAAACGCCCTGCATCGTCGCGGCTGATGCCGATGGTGGTTTGGGTGAGGTCATTGGTGCCGAAGCTGAAAAACTCTGCGCTCTCGGCAATCTCGCCGGCCATCAGCGCGGCGCGTGGCAGTTCGATCATCGTGCCGACCAGATAATCGACGCGCGCGCTGCGCTCCGCAAACACGGCCTCTGCCGTGCGGTCGATCACCGTCTTCATCAAGTCGAGTTCGCGCTTGGTGGCGACCAGCGGGACCATGACTTCGGGGATCGGCGCAGCGCCGCTCGACGCGGCCACATCCAGCGCAGCCTCAAAAATCGCCCGCGCCTGCATTTCGTAGATTTCGGGATAGGTCACGCCCAGACGGCAGCCGCGATGACCCAGCATCGGATTGAACTCGTGCAGCTCGTTTGCCCGCGCCTTCAGCTTTTCGATGCCCACCCCGGCGCCTCGGCCACCTCGGCAAATTCTTCCTCACGCGTTGGCAGAAATTCATGCAGCGGCGGATCGAGCAAGCGGATGGTGACGGGCAATCCTGCCATCACTCCAAAAATGGCCGCGAAATCGCTGCGCTGTTCGGGCAGCAGTTTCGCCAGAGCTTTGCGCCGCCCCGCCTCATCGTCGGCAAGGATCATCTGGCGCACCGCCGTAATCCGGCTGGCGTCAAAGAACATATGTTCTGTGCGGCAGAGGCCAATGCCTTCGGCGCCGAAATCGCGCGCGACTTGGGCGTCATGCGGCGTTTCGGCGTTGGCGCGCACCTTCATTCGGCGGCCCTTATCGGCCCAGACCATCAACGTGCCGAAATCGCCGACCAGTTCGGGTTGCAGCGTTTTCACCTCACCCGCCATCACCTCGCCCGTCGATCCGTCGAGCGTGATGATTTGGCCTTCATGAAACTCGCGGCCCGCGACGCGCAACACGCGCGCGGCAGCATCAATGCTGAGCCCGCCCGCCCCCGACACACAGGGCCGTCCCATG
>JAAUPH010000259.1 GCA_012035435.1 Sphingopyxis sp.
CCCCGACAGCGACACGGTGCTGGCCAGCGCATCGCTCCGCTGCGATCACCTGCGATGGTCATTGGCGTCAGCGCCAACCGCGCTCCCCCCGCGCTCAACGGTGCAAAACTGGCCTGCCCGGTCAAGCTGCCGTCGCGTTGCCGCTGCAACCGGACCAAGCTGTTCGGCATCCCGCCGCCCAGCAACTGCCAGCGCCCATCCAGCAGAAACAGTGGCTTCTGTCCGCCCAAAGGATCGACAGGCGGCTTGCCCCATCGCCGGTCAGCCGCACACCGCTGGCACTGGCCAGTCGTGGCGCGATGACGTCGATCCGCCGATTGGGGCTGCTCCCTGCCAGGACCAACACGGCCTCGCCCGACACATCGGTCATGGCATCTGCCGCGCTGCGGGCCAAGGCATCGGCGATGGGGGCAATCGGGCTGGCCTTCAGCCCAGCGACCGCCCGCTGCAACTGCGCGCGATAGGCGGGGGGCAGCGTCATGCGATCAAAGCCAAGCGTCGCCGTGCCGCCAACATCATCGCCAAACTGCGCCGTGCCTGCAAGTTTTGCCGATCCCACCCGCACATTGGCATATCGGCCATTGGCGCCGGTCAAATCGAATGTCGCCTTGGTCTCAGCAGGGTCGCCTGCAAAACCGACCTTGCCGGTCACCGCCGCAAAAGATCCTGCGGCTGCGGTCAGCCCGGATGCGACCATGTCGACATCGCCAGTCCATTGTTGCAGATCGCTGCCCAGCCGCGCGTTCATCACCGCATCGAAACGGGCGAGGCGCGTGGTGGATTGCGGGCAATCGACCGCTGCGCCGCGCACTGGCCCCGAAAATCGCGGCCCGGCATTGTCGATACGCAGCGCGCCATACAAAGTAACGCGGTCGGTGGTACAGCCGCCGACCGCCAGCGCTTCGCTCACCAGCGCCACTTGTCCGCGAAAATCGCGGCGCAGTGACCCCGCGCCATCGACCCGTCCGCCAAAGACGCCCCAGGGCGTTTCAAAACGCCCGCGCGCGTCGGTCAGCCGAAGCGCGATATCCGGCAAGGTGAACGCCTCATCGCTCGGCGGCGGCAACAATTTGTCGACCTCGCCCAGCGACAGCCGGCCATCGACCCATTTCCCCTGCAATCGCACCCCATCGGCGCGGATGGCTTTGACGACCGGGCCCGACCAGCTCCAGCCAATATCAACCTCAACTCGTTTCGCCCGCAAATCCGGGCGCTCCGGTTTTCCGATGACAACATTGGTCAGTATCTGGGTACGCGGACCGATAGCCTGTACTTCATACTGCGCCGCGACATCACGCTTATCGAGTTGATTGGCGACGATATTATCGGCCACTGGCGCGCGAAGCAGCCACAATCCGCCGCCCAGCAGCGCGATGGTCGCAGCCCCGTACAGCCAGCCGCGGCCTGTGCGGCGCGCTGGCGTTGCCGGTTCATCGCCGGGATCGGGTGCGGCGCTAGCCATACAGCCCGTCTATGGGCGTTGAGCCAAAGCGACAAGCGCGTTATCGCGGTCATCGCCATGACCACATCTGAACCTGCCCCGATCACAGGGGGCACCGCGCCCGCCTTCGCGCCCGGCTGTTGCAGACGGGGGGCGATGCGCTCGCGGACTATGAACTGGTCGAATATCTCCTTTCGCTCGCCATTCCGCGCCGCGACACCAAACCGCTGGCCAAGGCACTGCTTAAGGAATTTGGCAGTCTGGCCGAACTGCTCAGCGCCGATCCCGAATCGCTTGCCCGCGTAAGCGGGATGGGCGAAACCAGCGTTGCCGCGCTGAAAGTCGTGCAGGCGGCCAGCCTCCGCATGCTCAAGGGCCGGGTCACCGAGCGCCCGATATTGGCAAGCTGGACCGCGCTGCTCGACTGGCTGCGCGCCGACATGGGGCCGATCGCGCACGAACGCGTCCGCGTGCTCCATCTCGACGCGCGCAACCAGCTCATCCGCGATGAGGTGATGAGCGAAGGGACCGTCGATCAATCGGCTATTTATGTCCGCGAGGTTGCCAAGCGCGCGCTGGAACTATCGTCTTCGGCGGTAATTCTGGTCCACAATCACCCTAGCGGGAGCCCCGAACCCAGCCGTCAGGACATCCACATGACGCGGAACGTAGCCGAAGCGCTGGCGAAACTGAACATCACGCTGCATGACCATATCATCATTGGCGGCGGCCAGCATTACAGCTTTCGCAGCGCAGGCCTGCTGTGACGCAATTGGACGGCGCGCACCCACGCTGCTAACGGGCCGCATCAATCGATTCCCCGCCTGAAAGGTTCACCATGGTCCCCCGCTACGCCCGTCCCGCGATGACAGCGATCTGGGAGGCGGAGGCCCGGTTTCGCATCTGGTTTGAGATTGAGGCGCACGCCACCGACGCCCTCGCCGATTTGGGCGTGGTACCCAAGGATGCGGCCAAGGCGCTGTGGGATTGGTGGGCCACCAATCCGACCATCGACGTCGCCGCGATCGACGCGATCGAAGCCGTGACCAAGCATGACGTCATCGCCTTCCTGACCTGGGTTGCGGACAATGTCGGCGAACAGGCGCGCTTCATGCATCAGGGCATGACGTCGTCGGACGTGCTCGACACCTGCGTTGCGGTGCAACTGGCCCGCGCAAGCGACATTTTGCTCGAAGACCTCGACGCGCTGCTCTCAGCGATCAGGCGCCGCGCGATGGAGCATAAGCTCACTCCCTGCATCGGGCGCAGCCATGGCATCCACGCCGAACCCGTCACCTTCGGCCTGAAAATGGCAGAGGCCTATGCTGAATTTAGCCGATGCCGCGCGCGGCTGGTCGCGGCGCGCGCCGATATCGCCACCTGCGCCATTTCCGGCGCGGTCGGCACCTTTGCCAATATTGATCCTGCGGTGGAGGCCCATGTCGCCGACAAGCTGGGTCTGTCGGTCGAGCCTGTCTCAACCCAGGTCATCCCGCGCGACCGCCACGCCATGTATTTCGCCACATTGGGCGTCATCGCTTCATCGATCGAGCGGCTCGCCACCGAAATCCGGCACCTGCAGCGCACCGAGGTGCTGGAGGCAGAGGAATATTTCTCGCCCGGACAAAAGGGCTCGTCGGCCATGCCGCACAAGCGCAACCCGGTACTCACCGAAAATCTGACGGGCCTTGCCCGCATGGTCCGCGCTTATGTTACCCCGGCGCTCGAAAATGTCGCGCTTTGGCACGAACGCGATATCAGCCATTCGTCGGTCGAACGCTATATCGGCCCCGATGCGACAATCACGCTCGACTTCGCGCTTGCCCGCCTCACCGGCGTGATCGACAAACTCGTCATCTATCCCGACCGGATGCAGAAAAATCTCGACCGCATGGGCGGGCTGGTCCATTCGCAGCGCGTGTTGCTGGCGCTGACCCAGGCGGGCGCCAGCCGGGAAGAATCCTATACTATGGTTCAGCGCAACGCGATGAAGGTATGGGAATCAGACGGGGCCTTGTCGCTGCTCGACTTGCTCCAGGCCGACGCAGACGTCACGGCGTTGTTGCCCGAGGCTCAGCTCGCGGCTCTGTTCGATCTCGGCTATCACCTGAAGCATGTCGACACGATCTTTACGCGCGTGTTTGACGGTAGCTTTGCCTGAACATCCTTCGTCATCCCCGCGAAGGCGGAGATCCAACCGGTGCGGTCGCAGGTCGATAGCGCCGGTGATGGATTCCCGCCTTCGCGGGAATGACAAGGTTTGTGTCACAAGGCATTGCCCGCATAGCGCACTGGAAATGCAGACCGCAATGGCGTAGCGTGAACGCTAAGGCAGCAGGAGGCGCAGGGACAATGGCCGCAGTGAAAACGCTGATGTGGGTCGTGATCGCCGTCGGCATCGCGCTCTTTTCGATGGCGAACTGGCAACCGATTGAGGTCATTGTGTGGCCCAACCGCATCCTTGAAACCAAATTGCCGTTGCTCATCATCGTCGCGTTTCTGCTCGGGGCGTTTCAGTGCCTGTGGGCCAAGATCACCGAGCGCATCGACGCCTATGAGCAGATACTCCGCGGCGCCGATGGCCTGTTCCAGGGGACCGGCGAGGTGGATCCCGCCATGTGGCGGCGTTATGCGCAGAGCCTGCAAGTCGGCGAGAACTATCCCGGCATCCAGGCGCTTGGCTTTGCCCGATACGCGGATCATGAATGAGTGCTTCTTTGATACGCCCCCAATCTCCACCCATTCCTTTCACGAGGTCGTAGAGCATATTTATGTACATGACCTTGATAAAAAGGTAATTATTTCCTGCATACTTCACGAATTCTGCATCACGGGAGTTCATGACTGCGTGGTAGGGAGCGATGGGGAGAACACTGAGC
>JAAUPH010000260.1 GCA_012035435.1 Sphingopyxis sp.
TCGCGATCCATACGCTCTTCGTACTTGCCGTAGTAAGGGCTGTATTCGATGACGCCGCGGCGCTCTTCGGCCGAGACCGGGCCGAGGCGGCCTTCGGGCGGACGGATCAGCGTCCGCTGCACGATCGACGGCTCGCCCTTGTTCTCGAGCGTCGAGACCAGCGCCTCGCCGGTCTTCAGCTCGAGGATCGCTGCCTCGGTGTCGAGGTCGGGGTTCTGGCGGAAGGTCTCGGCGCGCGCGCACCGCCTTCCGCGCCCGCTGGCGCGAGCGCGTCGTCGCGCTGCGCACCGAACTGGCCGCGTGGACGGAATCCAATCCGGCCCACACCGCGATACCGCTTATCACGGACGCAATTCTGGCGCAGAACCGCCGATTCGAGACCGCGCCGCAGCACCGCAACCTCGGCTATTCCTCGAGCTGATGGATGGCGTGATCGACGACCTCCGTGCCCGCGACATCCAAGTTCGCGCCACGTGTTCGGTCGCTCGGGCACATCTCGCGGCCAACGCCGCCGAGCTGCTGGTGCGCTGAGATGTGCCGGAACATCACCACCCTGCGAGGACTCGAACCGGCAGCGACACCCGAGGAGATCGAGTTCAGCATTCCGCTGGTGCAGGCGTACATCAAGAAACGCTTTCGCCGCGAACTGACCACGGCGCAGATCGAATACCATGCCCCGACAGGTATTTATTACGCGGAAGGATGCCCGCTGCCGTTTGTGTTGGTGGACTACCAGACCCCGACCGGCCGCCCGCGCCGGCGCCATGAAGATTCGCAGACCCCACCGGAAGCACCGCGCCGCCGCGCCAGCGACACCGCGCCGGGCAATGGTCAGCCCCGTCGCGCTGGTCGGTTCATGCGCCACGCCCGGATAAATCAGCCGCGCATCGGTGCGCACCCCCGCCTGCACCAGCGTGCTCCCCGCCCCCCAATTGCGCGTGGTGCGATAGAAGTTCTGCCCGTCATAGCGCTTGGCATCGACATATTTGAGGAAGTTGGCAGCGCTAACCGGCGCCCGCTCCGCCTCAATCCGCAGCACGATCGTGCCGAGCGAGGTTTCGAGCGCGACATGCGGAATGCCGGGGATAGGCGCAGGTTGCGGGGCGGGTTTGGACGCAGCTTTAGGCGCAGGCTTAGCGACCGTCTGGGCGGCGACCATCGGTTGAGCCACGAGTCCAAACAGGGCGATGACAACAAGAGCACAGCGTTTCATGGCCTCAAGAAGCCACGGAAGCCGCGACATTGCAAGGGTCGCGGTGGCGACAGAGTTGGCGATTTTGCGCGCCTCCGAAATTCCAAACTTCACCAAAGTTCACCGATATGTCCAACTTTTCGCGCCTGCCCTGACACCCGCCGCCCGGCGCTGAGGCGATGTTACGACGACATATTTGGGCTGTGTAGGAAAGGGTTTTTATGGGTGGCGGGATGGTCACGAACGATTGAACCAACGACCGCAATGTCGTCGCCTTCCGCCAGCTGACGCCAAACAATGCATAAGCTCGGCGCTTCAACCCAGCGCAGCATCCAGCGTGATTTCGGCATTCAGCACCTTGGACAGCGGGCAATTGGCCTTTGCGGTTGCGGCGGCCGCCTGGAATGCCTCATCATCCGCGCCGGGAATGCTCGCGCGCAACGTCAGGTCGATCGTCGGGATGGAAAAGCCGCCATCGCCTTGCTCCAATGTCACCACCGCTTTGGTATCGAGCGTGTCAGCGGTCAGTCCGGACTCTGCCAGGACCAGCGTCAGCGCCATCGTAAAGCACGCGGCATGCGCGGCGCCGAGCAATTCTTCGGGATTGGATCCCGCCACGCCTTCAAATCGGCTCGCAAAGCCATAGGGATAGCCAGACAGCGCTCCGCTGGCGGTCGTGATGGCGCCTTTGCCATCCTTTAATCCGCCCTTCCAATGAGCAGAACCGGTGCGATGAATTTTCATGGTTTTCTCCTGTCGCTTGGGGATGGTCTTACCCTTTTTTTGCGTGGATGGCGGTGGATAAAGTCCGCCCGATGTCAGTCTGCGCAGGCCTGCTGCTCACAGCACCAAAGCCCCCGGCCGCCGCATGGTTGCATCGGTTCGCCGCATTATGCGCTCCGATGGTCGGTGCGCCCGGTGCAGCGTTGCAACCGGCCATATGAGACAGTGGTTAACGCGATGAGGCTTCGCCCGGTGGGGCACCTTAAAAGGAGGAGAAAATACTATGCGGGTCATTTCCAAACAATCAGCAATCGTGGGTTTTTGTGCGGTTATCGCGCTGTCGGCATCGGGCGATCTGGCCGCGCAGGAGCAGGAAGGCGTCGATCCCAACATCGTCGTCACCGCCGCACCCCCGCCCAACGTCGCCGACTGCCCAAAGGCCGGAAATCAAGGGCATCATTGCGGCGCGCAATGGCGATCGGTTGAAGATCACCAGCACCGACGGCACCAGCACCATGATCGCAGTGAGCGAAGCCACACGCATTCGCGGCGGCGGCGGACTATTCAGTGGCGGCAACAAGCTGGCCCCCAATGCGCTGCTCAACGGCCTGCCCGTCACGGTACGCACGGTGCAATGGGGCGAAGGCCTGCTCGCCAGCCAGATAAACTTCCGCAAGACCGATTTTCGGACCGCCAACATGATCCGCACCGGCACCGCGCAGCAGTTCGATGAACAGACCGCCGCGACCGAGGCGCTGCGTGGCCGCATGGGCGATATCGACAAATATAATATCAAGGACACGACCAACGTTTATTTCGACACCGGCAAGGCCGCGCTGTCGCCGCAGGCCAAGGAAGAGCTATGCGCCAAAGCCTCACAGGCCGAGGCAACCGACAATGCCCTGATGCTGGTCGTCGGCTATACCGATTCGGTTGGCAGCGAAGAATATAACCAAACGCTGAGCGAACGGCGTGCGAGCAGCGTGATCAATCATTTGCAGCAGGCTTGCCGCTGGAAGCCCCTACCGCATGCTAACCCCGACGGGGATGGCCGAAGCCGATCCGCTGGCCGACAATGAAACCGAAGAAGGCAAAGCGCAGAACCGCCGCGTCGCGGTGAATATTCTGGTCAGCAAGAGCGTCGACGGCCTCTAATTCACGCCAGACCCGACCACCTTAGCCCTGCTGCCGCCGATGCTTGCGCGGTAGCAGGGCTTTTGATAAGCTGATCGGCGTGTCATGGAGCGATGCGCGTGCACTAAAGCTAACCCGCTCGGGTTAATGCCAAAAATTGCCAGATGATCGCGCGGGACAAGATCCTGTGTTTTTTGGACGTGCATGACCGCCTTTGAAAGTTCCCTTGTGTCTGTTTTATACGGCAAGCGCGCGCTCGTCACCGGCGGCGCTCGCGGCATCGGTGCGGCCATCGCCCGCACCTTTGCGGGGGCGGGCGCCAGCGTCATCATCGCCGACGTCGACGCGCAAGGCGGCACGACGCTCGCTAGCGAAATCGATGCCGAATTCATCACGCTTGATGTGGGCAGCGAAACCGCGTGGGCGGCCTTTGCGCTCGCGCACCCCGCCATCGACATTGTCGTCAACAATGCCGGCATTTCGGGCTTTGAGGACAGCCCCGGCCCACATGATCCCGAAAACGCCAGTCTGGCCGAATGGCACAAGGTCCACCGCGTGAACCTCGATGGCACCTTCCTCGGCTGCCGCTACGCCATCCGCGCGATGCGTGCGGCGGGCGGGACGGGTTCGATCATCAACATCGGGTCACGGTCGGGTGTGGTCGGTATCCCCGGCGCGGCAGCCTATGCCAGCAGCAAGGCGGCGATCCGCAACCATACGAAATCGGTCGCGCTGTGGTGCGCGCAGCAGGGCCTTGCCATTCGCTGCAACGTCATCCAGCCCGCCGCGATCCTGACCCCGATGTGGGAGGCGCTGATCGGTGAGGCCCGGATCGGGATCCGCGGGTCGATGAGGAAAGTCGAGAGCGGCCCGCGCTGACGATCGAGATACACCAGTGCTTTGCCGAGCTGGCTCTTCGGCAGGGTCGAGCGCTGCTGCGACAGCTCGTTCGCGCGAGCAAGGATGATTTCCAACAGCTTCGCCGAGCGCTTCTCGCGCACTCGCCGGCGCAGCTCGACGAAGGCCGCCACGAGCGAGTACTGGCCCGGCGAGTAGGCGTCGTAGCCGTTGGCGGCGAGATAGTGTCGGCCGGCGTTGTCGACATGGACCAGGTGGAAGCCCATGTGCGCGACGCAAAGCCTGCGGCCGCAGCGGGATCGTCCGCGCCCAGGGCGATGTAGTGAGCGCGTTCGACGCCGAGAGAGGGCGCCCATTGGAACGGGGCTCGCCAGCCGGGGGGGGCCTCGTAGGTCGTGCTCAT
>JAAUPH010000261.1 GCA_012035435.1 Sphingopyxis sp.
GAAGCGGCTCAAGGTGCCTGTCCGCGCTGGATCAACTCGGGCGCCGGGTTCTCGCTGGCCAGCCACGATCTCGACATCCGCGGTGGTGGCAATCTGCTCGGCGACGAACAGTCCGGCCACATCAAGGAGGTCGGCTTCGAACTCTACCAGCAGATGCTGGAGGACGAGATCAGCAAACTCAAGAGCGGGCAGGCCGACGAGACCGACGACCAGTGGAGCCCACAGATCGCGCTTGGAACATCCGTGCTGATCCCGGACGCCTACGTCGCCGACCTGCCGTTGCGGCTGGGGCTGTATCGGCGGCTGTCGAGCCTGGAAACGCGCGCCGAGCTCGATGATTTCGCGGCCGAACTGACCGACCGGTTCGGCGAGCCGCCCGACGAAGTGCGCGCCCTGCTCGATGTGATGGAGATCAAGAGCCTGTGCCGGCTGGCGCACATCACCAACCTCGACGCCGGGGCCAAAGGCGCGGTGGTCACGTTCCGCGGCAAGGCGTTCCCGAACGCGCAAGGGTTGCTGGAACTGGTCGCCAAGTCGAAGGGAATGGTCAAGCTCCAGCCCGACCAGCGCGTGGTGTTCAAGGGCGATTGGGACCTGCCAGAAAAAGCGCCTCGCCGGCGTTCGGATGGTCGTAGCCCAGCTCGCGGCCCTGGCCGAAATGGGCCGGCGGAAGGCGGTGTGATCGCGCCCTCGGGTATCTCATACCCTTCCGACGAAAGTCTTGACTTTCGTCGGGTCCGGCCTATCGGCCGACGCCTCTTCGGCGCTCAGGACCCGATAAGTCCGGACTTACATGGGTTCGGTATCACAGCCTGCGTCTTGTGTGTGCTGTCGTTGTCCATGACGAGGTGCAGATCGAGATGCTGGCGACGGTGCGATTGATCTTGCGCAGGAACGCCAGGAACTCGCTCGCCCGGTGGCGCGGCTTGCATTCGCCGATGACGAGACCGCTCTTCACATCCATCGCCGCGAACAGCGTCGCGACGCTCATCAACGCCAGATAGGGAAAGGCGATGCGGGCCATCATCACGCCCAGGTTAAAGCGTTCGGTGTCCGCCGCCAATGTGGCGTTGGCGAACAATCCCATGACCCAGGGCATGATGGCCAGGAACAGGGCCGAAAAGCCGATCAGGATCGGGATCAAGATCGCCAGCACCTGTTCCGCGAAGGCGCGCGCTTCGCTGACGTCGCCCTCCTTGCTCATCCGCTGGTTGAACAACGGGACGAAGGCGCTGGCAAAAGCACCTTCGGCGAACAGGCGGCGAAAGATATTGGGCAGCTGAAACGCCAGCTGCCACGCATCAGCAACGCCCCCCGCACCCAGGATGCGCGAGAGCAGCATGTCGCGCGCAAGCCCAAAGACACGGCTGACCATGGTCAGCCCGCCAATCGTTCCGACATTGCGGATCAGGCTCATGGAATATGACTAGGGTATCAAGCCCGTTCGTGTCGAGCGCCGTCGAGACACCGTGCAGGCACGCGGGGCCTTTCGACTTCGCTCGAGGCGAACGGGAACAACAGATTGGCTCGCAGGATCAAGCCTCGCCCACGGGAGCACCGGCGATACCGGCTTCGGCCTGCATCTGCGCGGCTTGCTGCAGGAACAGGCCGTGGAAATCAATGGGCTCGAGCAGCAGCGGCGCAAAGCCGCCGTCGCGCACGGCATCAGCGATGACGCGGCGTGCAAAGGGGAACAGGATGCGCGGCGCTTCGGCGAGGAAGAAGGGCTGAAGCTGGTCAGCAGGCACATTGCGCACGCCGAACAGACCGGCATAGGTCAGATCGACGACAAATTGCGTGCCTTCTTCACAAGTCGAGCTGACGTCGATCTTCAGCACCACTTCATGGACATTGTCGCCAACCGGCTGGACGCCGATATTGAACTGCACATCGACATTGGGGGCCGACTGCCACTGATAAGCGCTGGGCGCGCTGGGATTTTCGAACGACAAATCCTTCACATATTGCGAAATCAGCCCGATTGCGGGGCTATTGTCTTCGCCATTGGGCAGGGTGGGGGCGATTTCGTCGGCCATGTTCGGATCAAACCTCTTTAACGATGGAGAAATTATCGGCGGGCGTTATCGGTCAGCGCGTGGCCGACAACACCCGGTTCGCGCGGCGCTTAGCAGCCGTCTTGGCTGAGCACAATGGCGCGGCAAGCCTGCTTTATGCGCTGCGGGAACTCTCGTGATTTGAAACTATTGATGCTATCGCCTATGTATCACCGAACCGGTTTTTCCCTGCCTTAGGATTTTTGACCCGTGACCATGATTTCGATTGTCCTTTTGGCGATGGTAGCTGCCTTCCTGGGCCTGCGCCTCTATTCGGTGCTTGGCAAGCGGACGGGGCATGAACAAGAACCAGTTTTGCCGCGCCCGGAGGATCGCAGCGTGCCGTCGGCGCGTGTTCCCGACATTGGCGATGCAACATCGGCGGCCGACGTGCCTGCCGCTTCGCTGGGCACCGTGTATGAGCCGTCGGCCGAGGCGGGCGTGAAAGCTTTGCTCGCCGCCGACCGCAGCTTTGACGCCGGTCGATTTGTCGGCGGTGCCGAAGCTGCCTATCGGATGATCCTGGAAGCTTTTTGGGCGGGTGACCGCGATACGCTGCGCGATCTGTGCGACAGCGATACTTATGATGCTTTTGATAGCGCAATCAGCGCGCGCGAAGAGCGCGGCGAAACGCTCGAGAACCGCTTGGTGCGGATCGACAGCGCGCGCATCGCCGCTGCCGATGTGACGCGCGGGATCGCCCGGGTGACGGTGGCTTTTTCGGCCGATATTGTCGCGGTGACCCGCAACAAGGATGGCGCGGTGGTCGCCGGGTCGATGTCCGATGCGGTGGAAACGCATGATCGCTGGACGTTCATTCGCGATACTGCAAGCCGCGATCCCAACTGGAAACTCGACGAAACCGAATCGGCATGATCCCGGGGGCGCGGCGCATGTTTGGGGTGCGCCGGGCCATATTTGGCGGTGCGGCCTTAGCCATGCTGGTCGGCTGTAATGCGATCCCGGCTCAAGACCCGGCAACCCCCAGTAGCACGCCGACTGTTCAGCCGGTTGTTGCGGTCCCTGCACCGCCCGCTCCGCCGACTGATGCCGTCAAGGCCGGAGTGGCGGCCGGGCCCGCTATTGCCGATCTGGGTCTGACCGCAGCCAGTGCTGGCGGGGCGCTGGGTGCATTTCGGATATCCTGTCCTTCGGTCCAGCGCCGCAGCGATGCGAGCGGTCTGACGCAGTCGGGCGACTGGGCGGCGGCGTGCAGCGCGGCGAGCGGCTGGCGCGATGACGATGCCATTGCCTTTTTCGAACAGCATTTCACCACCGTGCAGGTGAGCGACGGCAAAGCCTTTGCCACCGGCTATTTCGAACCCGAAATATTAGCGTCGCGGGCACGTCACCCGGGTTATGACGTACCTATCTATCGCCGCCCCGCCGATCTGATCGAGGTTGAGCTTGGCGATTTTGCCAAGGATCTGGCGGGACGTAAATTGCGCGGCCGCCTCGATGCCGGGCGACTGATCCGCTATCATGATCGCACCGCGATAGAGACAGGCGCGCTGGTCGGGCGCGGGCTGGAAATCGCGCATGCCGCCGATGCTGCGGAGTTTTTCTTCCTGCAAATTCAGGGATCGGGCCGCCTGCGCTTGCCCGATGGCGGGATCATTCGCATCGGTTATGATACCCAGAATGGCCACGACTATGTGGGCATCGGTAAATTGTTGCGCGATCGCGGTGCGCTTGGGCCGGGGCAGGCTACAATGCAGGGGATTATCGACTATATCAAAGCCGATCCGGCGCGCGGCACAGCGTTGATGCGCGAAAATCCCAGCTTTATTTTCTTTCGCGAACTGACCGGGCCGGGACCGCTTGGCGCACTCGGCCTGCCCGTGACACCGCGCGCGAGCGTGGCGGTCGATCCCAAATTTGTGCCGCTGGGGGCGCCAATTTTCTTGACGATGGAGCGGCCCGAACCGAACGGTTTGTGGATCGCGCAGGACACCGGCGGCGCGATCAAGGGTGCGAACCGGGTCGATACCTTTTGGGGTGCCGGCGATGAAGCGCGGGCGCTCGCCGGCGGCATGTCGGCGCGGGGAATAGCGGTGCTGCTGCTGCCCAAGGTCAGCGCCGAACGGCTCCTGCTCAAACGCTGATGTCGCGGCGGTTGGCCCCGGACGAAAGCGCGCTGTGGACGCGTGTCGCTGCTACGGTTGCGCCGATTGCGAAGCGGCCTGCGAAAGTGGCGACGGCGGCGGCGATGACAGCGCCCGCCGCCGCCGCGCCCAAAACGTTGCCAAAGGGTCG
>JAAUPH010000262.1 GCA_012035435.1 Sphingopyxis sp.
CTTCCTCCTCGCGACGGCGCTGCTCCGCGCGCACGCGTTCCCCTTCCTCGCGCTCCCGCTCCTCGGCCTGGCGGTAGTCGCTGTCGTCGATGCGGTTGCGGTCCTCCTCCATGCGTCGCAGCAGCTCCTCCTGCTCGCGCCGCTGCTTTTCCTCAAGGTCGCGCTTGAGGCGCTCCTGCTCCTCCTGCCAAGCCCACGCTTTGCTCATAAGGCCACGCGCTTGGCCGCCAGCGGGTGGCGGTCGCGCGGGTCGCTGTTCCAGTGCGCATCAACCTGTTGTCGCACATATTGCAGCCGCACCGGGTTCAGCTTGTGCAGCATGGCCGAGCTGCCCTTGGGGTCCCACCAGTCTTCGGCGAGCGCGCCAAAATGCGCGGCTTCATGCGGATTGATCGTCGCTTGTGTCATGGCCGAAGCCTGCCAGTTGGTTGCCAAAGATACAAGAAAATTGCCTGCGCGCGCTTGCTCTACCGCGCTCCCCTGCTTAGAGCCTCGCCGGAAAATCACCTCCCCGTCATTGCGAGCGAAGCGAAGCAATCCAGGGCGGTGTTAAGCCGCCCCGGGGTATGGGGCAAAGTTGGGGAAAGCGGTCAGCACCATGGCGCGTATCGTGATGAAATTCGGCGGCACCTCGATGGCGGGGACCGAACGGATTCGCCGTGTCGCTGGTATCGTCATGCGCCAGCGCGCTGCGGGGCATGAGGTTGCCGTGGTCGTATCGGCGATGGCGGGCGAAACCGACCGGCTTGTCGGCTTCTGCCGCGAGGCGAGCCCCATGTACGACCCAGCGGAATATGACGTCGTCGTCGCGGCGGGTGAGCAAATTACCGCGGGCCTGCTCGCACTCACGCTGCAAGCCATGGGCGTGCCCGCCCGCAGCTGGCTCGGCTGGCAGCTGCCGATCCGCACCGACGACGCGCATGCCAAGGCGCGGATCGAGGGGATGGACGCGCCCGCGCTCACCGCCAGTATGGCGCGCGGCGAGGTGGCCGTGATTCCGGGATTTCAGGGCGTTGCCGGCGATGGCCGCGTGACCACGTTGGGACGCGGCGGGTCTGACACCTCGGCCGTCGCGGTCGCGGCGGCGCTCAAGGCCGATCGCTGCGATATCTATACCGACGTCGACGGCGTCTATACCACCGACCCGCGCATCGTGGCCAAGGCGCGGAAGCTCAAAAACGTCACCTATGAAGAAATGCTGGAATTGGCCAGCGTCGGATCCAAGGTGCTGCAAACCCGGTCGGTAGGTCTGGCTATGAAGGAACGGGTCCGGGTGCAGGTGCTGTCGTCCTTCATTGATGAAGACGCGCCGCCCGCCGACAGCCTGCCCGGCACGATGATTGTCAGCGATGAAGAATTGGAAGGAATGGATATGGAACGTCAGCTCATCACCGGCATCGCCGCGGACAAGAATGAAGCCAAAATCACGCTGACCCGCATTTCGGACCAGCCGGGTGCGGTTGCGACCATTTTTGGTCCGCTTGCTGCCGCCAATATCAACGTCGATATGATCATCCAGAATATCGCAAAGGACAAGGGCGAGACTGATGTGACCTTCACCGTCCCTGCCGCCGACCTGGTCCGCGCGCAGGCCGTGCTGGAGGAGCATCAGGACAAGATTGGTTACTACCGCCTCATCTGCGACAGCGGCGTCGCCAAAATCTCTGTCGTCGGTGTCGGCATGAAAAGCCATGCGGGGGTTGCCAGCACGATGTTCCGCGCACTCGCCGACCGCGGCATCAATATCCAGGCAATCAGCACGAGTGAGATCAAGGTGAGCGTGCTGATCGACACCGACGAGACCGAACTCGCGGTGCGTGTGCTCCACACCGCTTACGGGCTGGACGCCGAAGCGGCTTAGGCCAAGGCCTTATACAGCGAAAACATGCTCGTTGCGGTCAGTACGATGCCGACGAGCAGCATCAGTGTCTTGGCCGGAACCCGCTTGGCGATAATTGCCCCGATTGGCGCGGCCAAAAGCCCGCCAATCAACAGCCCGCCGGTGACCGTCGTGAACGCCTCAAAGCCGATCGTCAGGATGAAGGTCACCGAAATGCTGGTGGTCAACAAAAACTCCGCCGTGTTGACCGTGCCAATGGTCTTGCGCGGGTCGCTGCCCTGAATCAGCAAATTCGATGTCACCACCGGCCCCCAGCCACCGCCGCCCGACGCGTCAAGAAAGCCGCCGATCAGCCCCAGCGGCACGGTGACCCGCGGATCGCGCACCTTGGATTGCGCAGAATAGGTCAGCGCCTTGTACAACAGGTAAAATCCGATGCAGGCAAGATACAGCATCACAAAAGGCCGTGCGACCGATGCGTCAATGTTGGACAGCAGATAGGCCCCGATCACTCCGCCGATGATCCCTGGAACCGCCAGCCGCGCGAACAGCCGCCAATCGATGTTGCGGTGCCAGATATGGCTAAGCCCCGATGCGCCGGTGGTGAACATCTCGACCAGATGCACACCGGCACTGGCGCGTGCAGGCGGCACCCCCATGACGCTGACGAGCAAGGTTGAGCTGATGACGCCGAACGCCATGCCCAGCGCGCCGTCGATCATCTGCGCGGCAAAGCCGATCGCGATAAATGGCGCAATCGCGGCCCAGTCGAGGTTCGTTACCCATTCGATCATCGGCGTGCACGTCTCCACGAGTCGGACCGCATCATTATGCCAAGTTTCAGACTAGACAATAACAGTCACAATTTATGCGCCCAAAGCTGCGCTTGGTGCGGCAAAGCCCTACCGCGGCCACGCGCGCGGTTGCGCTTCGCCGCGCGCGCTGGCAAAGCGCCGAGCGATGAACAAAATTCATGAAATGATGGCGCGCGGCACACAGCTTCTGGGCTGCGATATCGCCATAATGTGCGGCGCGATGAGCTGGGTTTCGGAACGCAATCTGGTCGCCGCGATCAGCAATGCGGGCGGTTTTGGGGTGATTGCATGCGGTGCGATGACCCCCGCCCTGCTCGATGCCGAAATCACCGGGACGAAGGCGCTGACGGCCAAGCCGTTCGGCGTCAACCTGATCACCATGCACCCTCAGCTGTTTGAGTTGATCGATGTTTGTGCGGGGCACGGCGTCACCCATGTCGTGTTGGCCGGAGGATTGCCGCCCAAGGGCAGTCTTGAAGCAATCAAGGCGATGGGCGCCAAGGTGATCTGCTTCGCCCCCACGCTGGCGCTTGGCAAGAAGCTGATCCGATCGGGCGTCGATGCGCTGGTGATCGAGGGGATGGAGGCAGGCGGCCATATCGGGCCGGTATCAACCAGCGTTCTCGCGCAGGAAATCCTGCCCGTGCTTGCAAACGAAGTGCCCATCTTCGTGGCGGGCGGGATTGGCCGGGGCGAAGCGATTGCGGCCTATCTGGAGATGGGAGCGAGCGGAGTGCAGCTCGGCACACGCTTCGTGTGTGCAACCGAATCGATTGCCCATCCCAAATTCAAGCAAGCCTTTATCCGCGCCTCGGCCCGCGATGCCGTCGCCAGCGTCCAGATCGACCCGCGTCTGCCCGTCATCCCGGTAAGGGCACTCAAGAATGCGGGGACCGAGGAATTCACGGCAAAACAACGCGAAGTCGCCAATCTGCTCGACGCGGGCAGCGTCGATATGGGTGAGGCGCAGTTGCAAATCGAACATTATTGGGCCGGTGCCTTGCGCCGCGCTGTGATCGACGGCGACATTGAAAATGGCTCGTTAATGGCGGGTCAATCAGTAGGCATGGTAACATGTGAAGAGAACGCGAGCGCAATCGTCGCAAGCCTGATGCAACAGGCCGAAACCGCGCTCCACAACCGCGGGTGATTAGGGAATAATTAGGGTGCGTCATTCGTAATGCTCTTGTTCGAATGATTGCTCGCCACGGGGATTTGAAATGCGTCTGTTAGCCACCATCGCCGCCACTGCGGCCATCGCCGCCCTTGCCGCCTGCGCGGAAGGTGTCGAGCTTGATGTCCTCGAGCATGTCCACCGCCGCGTGGTGCATGCGCGCCTCGGTGTACCGCATCGCCGCAGGAGGGTCTCCCAGGATCGACCCGAAATTCCCCTGCGGATCCACCATCGGCACCCGCGACCGCCACGTCTGCCCCATGAACACGAGCGTCCCGTACAACGCCGCATCCCCGTGAGGATGGTAGTTGCCCATCACCTCGCCCACGATCTTCGCGCACTTGCGGTAGGGGCGGTCCGGATGCAGACCCGACTCGAACATGGAGAACAGGATGCGGCGCTGCACGGGCTTGAGTCCGTCGCGCACGTCCGGGAGGGCGCGTCCGACGATGACGGACATGGAGTAGTCCAGGAA
>JAAUPH010000005.1 GCA_012035435.1 Sphingopyxis sp.
ACCGATTGCATGGACTGCCGCAATGAGCCAGTTTGCCATCCTGTTTGGCGACCGATTTTCGGTCTCAGCTAGCTGAGACCGAAACACATGACCCGGTTCCCGCTTACACAGAGTATCAGACACACCCAATCGACGGCGTCGTAACCATCGACAATCGACGACGGGATACACTCCGGTCCGGCACCTCCCATGTCCATGTCGCCGCATCACCATTGGTTGTCACGAACTGGTCTTTGCTGCCGGTTTTACTATAGAAAGTGACGTAATTGCGGAAATAGCCGCTGAGCTCAAGATAACCAGGAAAGAGCAACTTCCAGGCTTCGCCAGGGCGACTTACATAGTTGCGTTCAACACGCAACAAGCCGTCTGTACTTTCGTAATCGGTTTCTGCGAGGACTTTGTAACCGCTGGTGACGCTGATAGGATTTCCCACTGTTGGGGTCGCAGGACCTGACACTGGCTTCTGGTTGCAATCGCCGCTGCATTCTTCACGCAGCCCAGCTTGATAGACACACGAGCGCTGGACTGTCACATAGCCTGGCGCACAAACCAATTTCACCCCGGTAGGCAGTATCGTATTGCTATTCGGCGGCCCTCCGGATTGTAATGCAATCCAGTTACAGCTCGCATTCCCATCATCACCATAAGTTGGCGGCTGATAGGTTGCGTTGGGATTGTAGCTTTTCCACTGAATCCGGCAGGCAGCATCTGCTGTTGGCGCATAAGCAAGCGGCGCATCTGACCCGGTAATGGTCCACCAAAGGCCAGCCTCTTCGGGCGGTAGCGGCTGTAAAACCGGGGCTTGTGCATGGGCTGCAGGCGAAGCAACGAGAGTTGCAAGAAACATTGCCGCCAAGATCGCCGAAAGCCTGTGCATACCCCCCTCTATAATTTCCCAATGATTCGAGCGTCAATCTTTGTCCTCTTCTGGGCACCAAATACTTCTGCGCTTGGTCATAGCACCCTGCTGTCCAAACTAGCTGCGACCGCGCTCAGATCTGCGGCAAAGCGCTGCTCCTCGTCTGCGCGCCTATCTTCGGGCAAGCGCAGCAAGTAACTGGGATGCGCGGTCAACCATAATGTGGTGCCATCGGCCAGCGTCTGCGGCTGGCCGCGTTCGCGGTTTATGCTCGGCGTTCGTCCCATCAGCGCGCGCCCCGCCGATGCGCCCAGGGCAACGATGATTTTGGGTTGTACCAATTTGCGCTCATTATCGAGCCACCAGCGGCAATGGTCGATCTCGCCCGCGGTCGGCGATTGGTGCAACCGCCGCTTGCCGCGCTGTTCATATTTGAAATGCTTGACCGCATTGGTGACATAGGCACTCCCCCGCGCAATGCCTGCGCGTTCCAGATGGTTGTCGAGCACTTGCCCCGCAGGGCCGACAAAGGGGCGCCCTGACGCTTCCTCATGATCGCCCGGCTGTTCGCCGATGATCATGAGCCCGGCGGTGGCTGGACCTTCGCCCATCACCGCGCGGGTGCCGTTACACCCGATGGGGCAGGCGCGGCATGCGGCAACGGCTTCGGCGATCGCAGGCAGACTGGTTGGCACCGGTCGGGTGAAGCTTGCCTCACCTTGCGCCACCATCGCCAGTTCGCGCCCGCGCGCGCCCGCGATCAGATCGGGAATCAGCGCGGCTTCGGGCAAGTTCTGCCAGTATTTCTTGGGCATTTCCTTGGTCATCGCGCCAATTTTCAGCCGCGCCGGATTGAAGATCGATGCATAGTAACTTAGCCACATCGCCTCAAATGGATCGCCCGCATCCGCCGCTGGACGCACGCCGCCGGGACCATAGGTCAACGTCTCACCATCCCAATGCACAGCCGCGTCCGGTGTCAAAATTGACCAGCGCATGGCGTGAAACCGCCCGACGAAGAAGTCGGCATTGGCTTCGACAATCTGGTGCGCGGGCTCGAACCAGGCAACATACCGTTCCTTCCCATCCGCATCCCTCACCGGGTTGAACCTCACAAAGGCGCGCATTTTGTGAATGTCGCGCCGCACCTCGCGCACCAGCAGCTCGATGCTGCGCACATCGGCGTCGGCGGCATCGCGCAGGAGCTGCGGCTGCGCTTGTAACCGCCAGAGGAGTCGATAGAGCAGGCCATGCCGCGCTGCGTTACGGTGCAATATGGCCAGCCGCGCCGCGCTCAAAAACTGCTTTGGCACCGTGACTGCGCTCACCGACGCGGATGGCACCGGCGCGGGCTCGTCTATCGCGAACAAGTCCCGCTCACCGCTGGTGGCATCATTCCACGCGACCTGATCGGGCGCTACCCCACGCGCGAGCAAGCCTCGCGCTACATTCCGCCAAGCTGCAAAGTCATGCCCGGCCGCTGCGGCCACCGATCTGCTCACGCGAACAACTCCAGCTGAGCCTCCGCCCGTGGCCGCACCAGCGCGTCCAGATTGTCACGGTCGCCCAGCACCACCGGCCGCCAGTCAGCCGCGATGATGAACGGCAGCAACTTCTTCACCCCGCGCGTCAGCCGCCCGACATCCTCTAACGTCAGCCGCCGCATTCGCCGCGCGCGCAGCATCGCATCGACCGCGCGCACGCCCAGCCCCGGAACGCGTAGCAATGTCTCGCGCGGGGCCTTGTTGACATCGACCGGAAATTGGTCGCGAAATTTCAGCGCCCATGCCAATTTGGGATCAATATCCAGCGGCAACATGCCCCCGACATCCGCCCCGGCAATCACCTCTTGCGGCGCAAAGCCGTAAAAGCGCATCAGCCAGTCGGATTGATACAACCGGTGCTCGCGGATCAGCGGTGGGCGCTTCAGCGGCAATACCGCGCTCGAATCGGGAATGGGACTGAACGCGGAATAATAAACGCGGCGCAGCTTGAACCGTCCATAAAGCGCGCTCGACCGAATGATGACGTCGGCGTCATTCGCGCTGTCGGCCCCTACAATCATTTGCGTCGATTGGCCTGCAGGAACAAAGCGCGGCGCATGCCGATATTTTTTGCGCGCGTCGTGCGCGTCAATGATCGCGCTGTTCACCTCGCCCATCGCGCCCTCAATCCGCGCCGCACTTTTGTCTGGTGCGAGCCGTTCGAGCCCGGCTACCGTCGGCAGTTCGACATTGATCGACAATCGATCGGCATAAAGTCCCGCCTGCGCCACCAGTTCGGGATCGGCATCGGGGATCGTCTTCAAATGGATGTACCCGCGAAAATCATGCTCTTCGCGCAAAATCCGTGCAACCTCGATCAACTGCTCCATCGTATGGTTTGACGATTTGATAATCCCCGACGACAGGAACAGTCCCTCAATATAGTTTCGCCGGTAAAAACTCAGCGTCAGATCAACCACCTCCTGCGGCGTAAAGCGCGCGCGGCGGACGTTGGAGCTTTTGCGGTTAATGCAATAATGACAGTCAAAAATACAATGATTGGTTAGCAGCAGCTTGAGCAGAGAAATGCACCGCCCATCCGGCGCATAGCTGTGGCAAATCCCCGATCCCCCCGCCGAACCAATCCCGCGCCCTCCCTTGCTGTCACGCCGCGTCGTCCCCGACGAAGCGCACGACGCATCATATTTCGCCGCATCGGCTAAAATCTCAAGCTTCTCGGTCGCGCCCAACATATGTTCACTATATGTTTCCGTGTCAGGCAAGGCAATCCCCGTTATTCAACAAGCGTCAGAAAACAGAAAGATTGTGGTTCCTAGAAGGACTCAGATAGAGCCGCTAAATATCTGATTTATAATTGTTTCATGCGACTTCTAATGTAAGGACGCGCAGCAGTCGTTGTGATTTGAAGACTGTGCGATGGTGCTCGGAGCGCTCCGGCTGACTTCGCCAACATTTCAGACGATCATGGCCAATCCGATCGCAATTATTAGCAGCCCTTCATTCATCAAAACACCCGCCCGTTGCCATGTAGCAAACGGGCGGGTGCGGGGGAGAGTGGTCTCCCCCTCAGATCGGCGATGCGGGCCCGCGAGCTTGCCCGGTTCGCGACCCATCCCGCAGGCCGCGTGCACCGCCGATGTCGTGGCTGGGGGTGGTTAGAACTCCCCGGCTATCCCCGCGCGCACTGCGGTATCCTTGCCGCCGCTGTGCGAGATGCCTGCGGTGAAGGCGAAGGGGGTCGCCACGTCCAGCCGGTGCATCAATGACATGCTGAAGGCGACCTCACCGCGATAGACGCCCGTGTTCGCAGCATAGCTGGTTTTGCCCGGTGCCGACGGAAAGGACGGGTTGGCCATGGCGACAGCGGCGGCGGTGCCGCGCTGCGCTTCCTTGCGATTGACCTGCGCAAGGTCGAACAGCGCGAGTTGAGCGGCCTCAATCGACGTCAGGCGGTTGTTGATGTTAATTCCGCCCAGAGCTGCCAGAGCAGCATTCTGTGCAGCGTCCGATGCCTGAAGCGCGCTGATCGCTGGCCGGATGGTGACATCGCGTCCCACCGTTCCGCTGGCGTCAACCGTCATCACGTCGGTTGGGCCAGCCTGCCCGGCGGTGCTGGCGGCGATATCGCCGATTGTTACCGAGCTGCCCGTGCCGCCCAGCATGACCTGATTGGCACGGGTCGTGGTTGCGCCAACGCCGAGTGCGGTCGAGTTATCGAACGCTGCATTTGACGCACGGCCGATGGCGGAGGCGCCAAGGCCAGCCGCATTCGACTGATGCCCGACGGCCAGCGAGATATTGCCCGTCGCCCGCGCCTGCCAGCCAAAGGCCTGTGCACCGCGACCCGATGCTACGGCTTCACCGCCGATGGCTGTCGAATGGAAACCGGTTGCCTGCGCCTGATCGCCAAGCGCCACCGAATCATCGTCGCTGGCGACCGCAGCATTGCCGATGGCGACGCTGGTGATGCCGGTCGAAGTCGCGCTGCTGCCCATGCCGATATTATTGTCGCCCACGGTGTTGCTGTTGACGCCAATGCCGATCGCCGAAACACCGGCAGCAGTCGCGTTCAGGCCCAGCGCCTGTGTGCCCAATCCCTGCGCGTCGGCATTCTGGCCCACCGCAACCGCCGACAGGCCCTGCGCCAGCGCCTGATCACCCAGCGCCACCGCACCATCGCCCAGCGCGCTGTTGTTGGCACCAATGGCAACCGCGCCGGTGCCAGCCGCGACATTGGGATCGCCGATTGCGACCGCACCGTTACCGGTAGCGCTGTTGGCAAGGCCGATGGACACAGCCGCACCACCATTGGCAATCGCGCCACTGCCGATGGCGACGGCATTGTCGGTTTCTGCGAGTGCTGTGTTGCCCACAGCGATCGCGCTGTTGCCAATGGCGGTGGACTGATCGCCAACGGCGATGCTCTGCGCCCCCACTGTGTCTGCACCTCTGCCGAACGCAAGCGATGCTTCGCCTCGCGCTTCGGCGGCAGAGCCCAAAGCGACTGAGAAAGAGGCCTCACTTAACGACCTATTGCCAATTGCTAACCCGTCCTCTGCGGTCGCCGCAACGTCGCTCGACGTCCCCATCGCGATGGAGTGCGAACCAAGCGCGTCGGCACCAAGACCGATGCCAACCGCACCAAAGCCCCCCGCCTGTGCGCCATCACCGATGGCCACCGACGCCGTACCTGTGGCGTCCGCCGAATTGCCAAGCGCGGCCGCGTTAAACCCCGTTGCCGTCACGCCCCTGCCGATAGCGACGCTGCTTTCAGCTTCGGCCAGCGCACCATCGCCTACCGCAACGCCACCGTCCGCAAAAACGCGCGCCGCACCGCCGAGGGCCACCGCGCCTGCTCCATTGCCAATCGCATTGTTGCCGATGGCAACACCATTGGTGTTAGGTTCATTCACAACTGTCAGGAACCCAATCGCGACGCTGCCGACGGCAGTGGCATTGGCGTTCTGCCCGATTGCTACAGCCCGCTCTTGGGTAGCATCTGCGAAAACACCGACGGCTACTGTGCCGGCTGCGCTGGCTTCTGCGCCTCGGCCGACTGCCGTCGCGTTGGTGACAGCCGGCGTGTTGTTTCCGGGAGGCGCCACGCTGCCTGCAAAGGCGTCTGCGCCCAGCGCGGTGTTGCCCGTGTCACCAGCGAACGACCCTGAGCCCACCGCTGTCGAATTGGCGCCCTCAGCCGATGCTACCGGCCCGACTGCGGTCGAACTGGTGCCCCCTGCACTGGCAAGCCCGCCTACGGCGACGCCATTTTCACCGGTCGCGTTCGCGCCGATGCCGCATTCCAGGCTCGCGAGCGCCGGGCCAGTGTTGCATTCGGGGGTGTTGTCGGCGCGCGCCGGGGTTGCGGTAAGCGCAATGGCCATCGCCAAGGTGGCGGCGCTGGCGGTTAGGTTGATCTTTTTCATTTATGTTACTCCTGTTTTGAACATGCATTGTCCCTGCGCGGCAAGCAGGCCTGCCGCGTTCGGGGTCTTTGGTGGTGTGATTGGGCCGCTAGATGCGGCCCCGCGTCAGCTGGTGACCGGGTTGAGGTGGTGCATCTTTGCTCCTTGTTTGATGTCGGGGAGGGGAGAGGGGTGGCTGGCGGTGGCTGCGCGGTGCGTGCGCAGAACAAATTCTGCGGCACGCGCTGCAATCATCGCGACGACAGCATTGGGGTGACCGCGCGGGACGGTCGGCATGACCGATGCATCGGCAACCCACAGACCTCCGATGCCGCGCACCGACAGATCGGGGCGAACAACCGAGAAGCTGTCATTTCCCATCCGGCAGGTGCCAGATGGGTGATAGACCGTTTGAACCGTATCCAGCGCGGCAGCGATCTGTTCCACCAGCGTTGCCGTTGGCGGCGCGAGATAGCGGGCAAAGGGGGCAGTGCCTGCAACGCGCAGGGCCCAGCAAATGGCTGCACGCATGACGCGCCGATCCGCTCCTTCCGCATCCGTGAAGATGCCAAAATCAATGACGGGCGCAGCCAAGGGATTGTTCGATGCCAGCGACACTTTGCCGCGTGACTTTGGCGTCAGCACCGCCGCTCCGATGGCGAAAGCATGAATTTCGGGGTCGGACAGGGCCTCGTTGCGCCATTCAAGCGGCGCGAAGAGCAGTTCCATATCAGGCGCGCGCAATTCGGGTGCAGACCGGCCAAAGGCAATGCCCTCTACCGCATTTGACGTCAGCGGTCCGCGCCGCAGGAGATAGCGGATCAGATTTGGCAGGCTGGCCGCTGTCTTATAGGTGTCCTGATGCTGCGTCGGCAGCGTAAGGACCGCCATCGGGTGGTCCTGAAGATTTGTGCCGATGTCAGGCACATCTTTCACGGCCGCAATCCCGTGGCGGTGCAGCTGCGCAGCGGGCCCGACACCCGAATGCATGAGGATAGCGGGCGACCCGATTGCTCCAGCAGCCAGAAGCACGCCGCCATTGGCGCGCAACGTTGCGCTCCGCCCTTCGCGAAGATATTCGATGCCAATGGCCTGACCCGCGTCGATCAGCACGCGGCGGACATGTGCGCCGGTTATGACAGTCAGGTTGGGCCGCTTGATCGCAGGCTTCAAAAAGGCGTCATAGGCCGAAAAGCGGCGCCCAGCCTTGTGCGCCAGCTGGGGCACCCACGCACCCTCATAAGCCCCGCCATTATAGTCGCTTTGTTGCGCGGTCGCCTTGTCACAGGCCGCTGCGACAAAGTCATGCGCAGCAGGGTGAACGTCGCGCGCTCCGGCGACGTGCATCGGGCCATCCTTGCCGCGCCCCGCTTTGCCCGCCACATAGCTTTCCTGTGCGGCGAACCAGGGTGCGACATCGCTCCATGCCCAACCGTCCGCACCCGCATCACGCCAGCCGTCGAAGTCGGCCGGGTGGCATCCATTGATGGTATTTGCGCATTCATGTTCGACGAACGCCCAGCATTTTGCCGCGCGGGATGAAAATCGGACGACCGTGCGCGCCGGGTTGCGGGGCAGATTGATAGGCCCAGTCCGCCTTGCCTTTAAACAATTTGGTGAAGCCGGCAGGCATGGTTGCCCAGGGCTGCGGCGGTGCGCCGCCCGCTTCGACCAGCGTGACACGGTGCCGACCGCAGGCGGTAAGTGCTTCGGCTAGCACCGCGCCCGCAGTGCCGCCGCCGATGATGATATAATCCGGGGTCATGGGTGTTTCTCCTGCGCGCAAGTCGCCGATCCAGCGGGATGCGTCCCGCTGGGTCCGTGCCGACATTGCGCTGTTGGTTCAGGCGATGGCTGGCGTGCGTCGGCGTTTGACACTGGCATTGCGCAGGGCGCCGCCCGTAAGGCCAAAACCCATGATCATCATTGCCCAAGTTGCGGGTTCCGGCACCGCGCCAAGGCCGCCGCCGACATTCTGCAAGGTTCCGATGACGCGTTCATCCTGGGTTCTTAGCACGCCGCCGAACAATTCCGGCACCCGCCGGAACCCGAACAGTCGGCTGGCCCCCGTTTGCTGCTGGGTGAAGCCGCAGGGCGCAAAGTTAAGGCTGCTGCCCAGCAGGCGCACCGAGCTGTCAAAATTGCTGCACAGGCTGCCGGCGCCGATCTGCGTGAAAATGACCGCACCAGTTCCGCCAAAGTTGAACAGCAATTCGGTGTCGGTGGCGCGCAGCGCCCCGGCCTGCAGAAACAGCTCCGATGTTCCGCCGAACCCAGCGCTGGTTATACGAAATTTGCGGTCGATCGGTCCGCCCTCAATATCCCAGTTCAGGATATTGGCGGCGTCCAGCACGCCCAGCGCACCATCAGTTTCGATCTTGAAATTGAATATGAAGGGGTTGCTGTCGTCCGGCGATAACGACTGGGCGAACGCCGCCGGCGATCCGGTGAGCGAACCGACATAAGTAGCGCCCTGCGCTGGGGTAACTGCCGTAAACAGCAGCGCGGCACCGGTAAGAAGGGGGGAGAGTCTGAATTGGGGCAGCATCGTCTTTTTCCTTTTTTTGGGCGCACCTCTCCCGTCCGGCAAATCGGTTCTGCCGGATCAGCTTTGGCGCGCTGTCATGCTCGACGGGATCCTTGCCAGCAGGTCATGCCCGGCCGCCGATAGGACCAGCATGAACCGCAGCGGCAGGGCCACCGGGTCGCGAACGGAAGCAATATAGATTGTAGCACTATGATTGTAAAGATAGTTACGCTATGATTTGCAGCTCGACTGCTTGTACCTGTTTTTGCTTATTTTTCTGGGGGATTGGCCCTGGCCATTCCGATTGTTCGCGCGACCAGCCAAATTTTATTGCCACTGATCTGGCGTGCATCAGCCCAGTCGTTGAACCCAATCGCGGATTGATTCTTCAAGCAGGGCGATCACATCATTGGCCGTTATGCCCGTGTCTTCGCGCGCAAGGGCAAATGCGGTTTCGTTGAGCAGACCCAGGATCATCAAAGCCATCGCCTTCAGTTTGGCTGACGGAATGTCCTTAATCCCTGCGATGTCGGCCAGGGCGGGTTCAAGCACTGCAAGCGAAATCGCCGAATCAATTTGGCGCCACTTTGTACCGCCCAGTACCGTCGGTGCCTCAACCAGCACCAGACGAAGATATTCGGGGCGTTGGGACAGCTCCAGCGAATGCCTGGCACCAAGTATGAACCGGTCAAACGCATTTTGGCCCGCAGATCCAAATTTGAAAACCTCCGCAGCGAATTCACGCTGAATCTGCTTTACGACCTCCGTCAGCAGCGCGCGCTTGTCCTTGAAGTGATGAAAAAACGCCCCTTCGGTCAGCCCGGCGGACTTCGCAATCTCACTGGTCGTTGCGCCTGCAAAGCCTTTATCAGTAAACAGCTTGCGCGCCGTATTCACGATCGCTTGTCGTGTGGCGGCGGATTCTGCTGCGCTCTTGTTCCCCATCGCATCATTAAAGATAGTGATGCTATGCAGTCAAGCCGCCTATGATGCGGATGCTGCAGCCGACGACTTATAGTCGCCAAGCCCTGTCGTTCGTCTATGGCACCCGCCGAAGTGAGGCGTCGAGAAACTCCCACATCCGCGCCCAAATGATTTGCCGTGCGCCCGCATCGGCGACGAGGGTTTCATTGCCCGGATAATTCATCGGCTCCCAACCGCTGCCGGAGAGACCATGCCCGGCGTCGCGGAAGCTGACCGCCACGGTCTGACGCCCCGCCGCGGCGCGACGCTCCGCGATAGCACGGACCATCTCGCCCGATGGCCAGGTCCGGTCCTGGTCGCCGCCAGCGACAAACATTGCGCCGCGATAACGCTCGACCGGTATCCGCGCCGCTGCTGTTCGTTCGGGCGACTGGCTGCGGCCATCAAGATGCGGAATGGTAAGGCTGCGGCGTTCGCCGCGCGACAGCGCCGCGATGGTTTCGCTCATTCCGCTATAGGGGGTGAAAGGCAGCGCCTCGCCATTCCAGGCGAAAGAGGACGACGTCCCTTCCGCGGCGTTGGTGCCCCAGCCTTCCCAGACGACGTCGCTCGGCACGATGCCGATCACCGCACGCAACCAGGAGAAGCGGGTAGCGGCAATCATCGCAAATTCGCCGCCTTTCGACACGCCGCTTATGCCGATCCGGCTTGCGTCGAGATCGCTGCGGCTCTGAATCCAGCGGTGGACCAGCGCCAGTCGGTCGACCGGGATGTCGGTGAAGGCTGCCGGTAACCCGGGTAACACCTCATTGGTCCAAGCTGGATTGTGGTAGGGAAGCGCAATCGCCGCATAGCCGCGCATAGCCAGCTGCGGACCATATTCCCGCCCATAACCCGAACCCCCCTTCGGAACCGCCGAGCAAGATCACCACCGGCACCCGCTCGCCGCCGCGCGGCCGGTATAGGCGGGCACCATCAAAGCGTGCAATGTCCTCGACCGTGACGCGCGACGCGGGGTCGATTGTGGGCACCGATCGGCTGGTCAGGATGCGGTCGCCGATGCGCACAGTCAGTGTGATTGTTCTACGCGCTTCGCTGGTGCGGTCAGTGCGCTGCATCGACCAGAAGAGGCCTGCTGCGTTGACGCCGCTGTAGCTGCCGCCAATCGCCGCGTCGATCGCGGGATCGATACGGCCATCGCTACTGCTGCGATACGTCGCGCTGCTCGCGAAAGTGACACCGCCTGCGTCGACGCGCTGCGCGTCGACAATGACCTCAGCTGTGGGCGGAAGCTCCGAGATGCCGAGCCGGATTGGCTCGCCGTCGATAATCTCATCCGCAATCTCGATTTGTTGGGCATGACTAGCAACCGACATGCCGCTAAGCGAGAGGGCAAGAGCCAGAGAAAAAAGATGTGCATTCATGGATGACCGCTCCTTATGACTGATGACGACGGCAATAGTCTCGCATTCGAGCCTCCCTTGAAAAAAGCCACCAATGGCCAAGATCTGGGGGGCAATGACCCGGATTCGCCGGTGAATGGCATGGCTGCGGGTCACCAGCCTGCGCCAATCCGGCCGCCATCGGTCGTGGCCGTCTATCTCGCCGCGATTACCCTTTTGGTGACCGCCTATACGGCGGTCTTTTCGCTGACCTCTGATGTTGGCTGGATGCGCTCGTTAGGGTTTGCGATCGCCAATGTGCTGCCGCTGGCGATGCTTGCCGCGGGTTCCTATGTTATTCTTAAATATGTCGTCCTGCGGCAGGGCGTCGTCGCACAGGCTGTCGCGCATGTCCTGCTGGCGCCGGTTTTCGCGGTCAGCTGGTATGCCTTGACGCTGGTTGCGCTGGCCTTGGTCGATGCCATGCACACCGGGGGTGTCGAGATCGGACAATTCTCCGACGTCGCCTTCATCTGGCAGATGTTTCAGGGATTGGTGCTCTATGCGCTCGTCGCAGCAATCTGTTACGCGCTGCGTGGGGGACGTACCACCGCCGAGGTCCGTATCGTCCAAACATCGCCGACGCTCAGCCGCTATTTGACCAAACATGGCGATGAGCTGGTGCCCGTCGAGGTCGATGACATCGTCATGATCGGCGGGGCACAGGATTATGCCGAAGTGACGACGACTGATGGACGCAGCCACCTCGTGCGCATGTCGCTCACTGAATTTGAAGAGCGGCTGCCCGATGATCGATTTGTGCGCGTGCATCGCTCGACAATCATCAATATCGCCCATCTCGGGCGTGCAGAGCCGCTCGGATCGGGACGGCTAGCGCTGCATCTGGCCGGCGGCCTGACTGTTGAGGCCAGCCGCAGCGGCGCACAGGCGCTGCGCAGCTTGGTGCTGTGAGAACTGGAGGAAGCCGCCAACATAGCGGCCGTTCACGTCGTCCGACTGCGGCGTCGGAAACGGCCGTTGGTTCATGTCTGTAACGGCTTGAACCGGGCGCACTACGGTCTGTCGGGTTTCGGGTCACAAGGATCGAATGGCTGCCACTTGCCGACGCCCGCTTAAACAATGGGCGTTGCCGCGCAATAGCCAACGTTGTTGCGCATGAGCGAGGGGTAAGCAACGGCCTGCGCACCGGAGCCTGTAGGACGTAGTGAAGGAGGCCATTGCTGATTCAGTTCAGCGGCGAACGCCGCCGGGGTTGCGTAGCCAAGCGAGGAGTGCGGCCTGCCGTTGTTGTAATCATATGCCCATGCAGCGATTTTTGTCGAGATGCTAAGGGACGTCCCAAAGAGAAAAAATGGTGCCCAGAAGAGGACAAACAAGTAAAAAGCAATTATTTGATATACTTGCTATATATACATTTCGAAGATTGAAATGCCACTTGTCATGCCCCCAAGTCTGAATTGCTCAAAAGATTTGGGTCTTTAAGCGCTGTTTCAGGCACATTCATCATGTAGCATGGTGTATCGTTCCATTGCAAGTTTTTTGGTTCGATTTATTTGTACCTACTTGTTGCAATACGTACTGGTTTTGTGTCCTCGTAATTCGATGTCGCCATGACATGGCACCTTCGGCCATGAGCTGCTGACCATGCTCCCCCAGTCGAAGAGCTGTCGAAACGGGCACGGTGATCCCCCACAGGGTATATTGCGGATTTATACCTTCCAGGGTATAGAATGGCCAACGGAGGCAATGAATGGATCAGCTTGTACGACTGCCGAGGCAGCTAGGTGCAATCATCCAGAGCGCGCGTGTGCGGCAGGGAATGACCCAGTCAGACCTGGCCGGTATCTCCGGCACACAGCAGAAAAGCATATCAGGCATCGAGAACGGCAGCGTCGGAGTAAAGCTCGGCACGCTGCTCCGCGTGATCGCGAGCCTCGATCTCGATATCAAGATCGGACCGCGAGAGCGTGGCCCTTCCATCGAGGACGTCTTCTAAGGCCAATCCATATAGCTTTTGCGTCCTTGATGCCCCATTGCGTCAGGCCGCATGCATATGATATGTTTCCTCGGACAAGATTTCATCTTGTCCGATGTAAAGTATCAGAATGATCGAACTGCAGACCCAAAGGGACAAGGCCGTAGCGCTGCTCACGCAGCGAACCATGATGCGCGCCTACGAACTCAAAGCGGAAGGGGTGACCGCAGCGACGCTAGCCAGAGCGGTAAGCGATGGTGAAATCATCAGGGCAGGCCGGGGCCTTTATCAGCTCCCCGATGGCGGCGACAGCGCGCACATGGCCCTTGCCGAAGTGAGCAAGCGTATCCCTGATGGTGTTATCTGTCTGGTGTCGGCGCTGGCCTATCACGACCTCACGGATCAGATGCCACGCCAGGTCTGGGTGGCCATCGGTGCCAAGGACTGGGCCCCGAGGGTCGATTATCCGAAGGTGCGTATCGTCCGCCTTCGCGAGCCCTATCTCAGCTATGGAATCGAGCACCACACCGTCGCCGGGGTCGGGGTGGCGATCTACTCTGTCGCCAAATCGCTGGCAGACGCGTTTCGAAACGCACGGCTTGTTGATCGCTCCGTGGCAATTGAAAGTCTGCGCAGCGCGATCGAGCAGCGCAAGGCAACGCCTGCCGAGATTGCACAGGCAGCGATGGACTGCGGTGCATGGAAGATCATGCGCCCCTATCTCGAGGCCCTGGTGCAGAATGGCTAACCTGGCCATTTTGGGCTCACAGGTGAGTGGACTTGATCGCATTTCGCCATGGCTTTGGATTTGCCTCGACTGAAAGCGATAGGGAGCTTTGAATGTTTTGATCAGCTTTCATGTTTATATATAGGTAGGTAGGGTCGATATAGCCGATCTTGCTTGTTAGAAAAAATGATGCTATTTTCTAACAGAAAGGATTGGGCAGATGGCCGCCGTTGCCGACAGCATCATCAAGCGCGTACGAGGGAAGGGGCGAGGTTGGGCCTTTACGCCCAAGGATTTCCTCGACCTCGGTACACGCGCATCTGTTGATATGGCGCTGACCCGTCTGACGCAATCCGGCCACATCCGCCGGATCGGGCGAGGCCTTTACGACTATCCGAAGCTTCATGACCGTTTGGGCGCGCTAACGCCCGAGGCCGATGCAATCGCGCAGGCAGTGGCCACTCAAGGTGGCGACAAGCTCGTTCGATCAGGAGCGCAAGCGGCCAATCGCCTCGGACTCTCCACCCAGGTCCCGGCAAAGGCAAGCTATGCGACAAGCGGGCCAGCCCGCGTCAAGAAGATTGCAGGTCGCACGATTGCGCTCGAGCGATCGCGCGCACCTATCCTCGACAGCGCCTTTCCCCGCGCCAATGCTGTGCTGCAAATGCTGGCCCATGCTGGCAAGGCGAACGTCGATGATGATCTCATTCAGCGTCTCGCCGCAGGTATCGATCACCGCGATTTGCAGGCGCTCAGAAAGGCGCAGGCACAGATGCCAGGCTGGATGAGTGATGCCGTTTTCAAGATGAGCGAAGTGCGGCATGGATGAATTTGCCCTGCGGCCTGACGATGATCGTTTCGCATTCATAAGCGAGGCTGCTGCACGCCGCGACGTAGCGCCGATCATCATCGAGAAGGATTTCTGGGTCTGCTGGACCTTGCGCCGCTTGCTGTCGATCCCCGGCATGGCAGACACTCCTGACCTTCAAGGGCGGGACCTCGCTTTCGAAAGCTTACGGCATCATCGAGCGCTTCTCCGAAGACATCGATCTTACCATTTCGCGCACAGCCCCATTCCTCGCCGATACCCTGTCCCCGATGGACGACGGAATCAGCGGCAAGGAACGTGTGCGGCGCACGAAGGCGCTCAAGGCGGCGGCACAAAGCTATGTGGGAGATGTCATCCTGCCCTCGCTACGCGACGCGATTGCGCAAGCGCTGGGCACACAGGATGGCTGGGACATTGCGCTCGATCCGGATGATCAGGATGCGCAAACCATCCTGTTCCAATACCCAGTCGTGCAGGCCTTCCGCGGACTTTTCGCCGAAAGGCTCTTTGAACCTGAGGTCTTCGACACTGGGCCGTATGGCTACATAAAGCCGCGCATCAAGCTTGAATTCGGCGCGCGCGGGGAAACCGAGCCGTCCGAAACGAAAACCATCGTCCCGTACATCGCGCAGGAATTCCCGACCGAGTTTTCCAGCGCAGAGGTTGAGGTTGAGACCTTGTCCGTCGCCAGAACATTTTGGGAAAAGGTGACGATCCTGCACGCCCTCTACCATGGCACCAAGCTACTGCCGGAGATGTCTCGCCACTACTATGATACGGCCATGCTGGCGAAGAAAGGGGTGGATGCGATCGCTTTGGCGGCGCCTGAGTTGCTCGCGAGAGTTGTGCTGAACAAGAGCCTGATGTTTGCCGACAACAAGGCATCCTACCAGACGGCCGTTCTAGGCTCGCTCCACCTTGTACCCCACGCTGATCTGCGCGAACGTCTTCGCGCAGACTACGCAGCAATGGGCGAAATGTTCATGGCAGCGCCGCCATCCTTTGAGGAACTGATTGACATGATCGCGGCGCTTGAGATGCGGCTGAACGCGTAATCCAACAAAAACGCGTGCCAGCTCGCAGGTCCAATTATTGCCCGCGATAGGGCTCGCAGCCGATCCCATCGCCGTCGCCGTCGAGGCGCTCCGAGAACCCTGGCTCGTACCTGTACAGCGGCGCAACACCCGCTGCGCGGACCTCATTACATCCCGAATACGTGTACCCGGCCGGCAGCGCATCGAGGATTGCTTGCCGCTCCTGTGCAGCCTCCAGAGCATTTGCTCCAAGGGCCAAGCCAAGCCCCGAAGCTACGGCGATCAGACCGTAGCGCCCTGCGGTTTGAAGGGTCGTTTCGGACGCGGGCGAGGGACGCCGTTGTGGACGTCTGCCGGACCGCCACTGGGTTTGGGAGCGAGCCATAGGATTGAATTACAATCCAATCCTCAAGGCTCCGTTAAATGCGCAAGGCACCGAGTCGCGCAGATTCCAGCAACAAACGCCGACACAATGCGCTACGGTTGCCGCTGATCACCGCCAAGATTGTGCGTGAGCTTGTCGCTCACACAATTCTTGCTGGCCGCACTGCGTCCCGGTGCGTCCACAGCCGTCCACGCGTCAAATGGAACGGCATTTGATCCTGTTTTGTTCTTTCCAACATCCAAGCGTCGCACATAGCTTCTGATGGTCACTGAAGCTCAGGCGGGGGTGTCGGGTTGAATGAATGATCGTCGTGCGGCTCGCCGTACGACGGCCAACCCGCCACTCCGGAAGGGGACGACGGCGCCAGTGGCAGAACCTTGAACCAAGAGGAATCTGTCATGTCGAATACCGAACTGATTACCTGCCAGGAGGTGCTGCGCCTCACCGGCATCCGCAGCCGCTCCACTATCTGGAGGAAGATGCGCAAGGGGGGCTTCCCCCATCCAGTCGACATCGGCGGCGGCCGCATTCGCTGGCGCGCCGCCGACATCTCGGAATGGATCAACGCCCTTCCGCTGCGCCGTTACTGACCCCCTCGATTGGCGGGCAGTGGCTCGCAGAAAGATGCTTTCCCAATGTCCATTTTCTCCATGTTGGAAGCCGCCTTGCGCGCGGAAGGCTGGGCGCTCGTTCGTGTCCCGCTCAGTGACCGATACAAGTCTCTGACAGAACTGATGATCGACGATTACGTCAGGCGGCTCAGCCGCCCGGGCCTCGATGGCAGCTGCTACCGAAACTTCATCGCCGACTGGCTCTACTTCGAACGACCCATGATCGATCGCTTCAAGGGCGAGGAATTCTCAGCCCAATTTGAAGGTCCCTTGGTCGCGATCGGCGACAAAACATACCCGCTCGGCGGGTTCATTCTCCACCATCTCCAATGGGCCCGATTGTCGCCTGAAGATGCTTTCGATCTGCGCGAGACACTGCGTGCTGTGGTCGATCGGTCAGTGCGCAAATGGATGCAGGACAAGGACCTCACATTCGTACCCGCGCTTCCTGAAAAGCAGTTCCCCGACCGTGCTGCCGCCGACGCTGAAGCCGAGCGTCAGATCCGCGCATTCGCGCGAGTACCTCGGGACCTGGGGGATATCTAATGGAGCACAGTCAGGACTATTCACCGGAACCTATGAAGGGCCACGATGCGATGCATCGGGCCCGGAAAAGGGATACACACCCCACGCACGCGTGCAGCGTGGATTTCTGCGGGTTTGACGGGATGCGAATAGCATCTCGTCTCCGGTCCACACTCGGCACCCACGCAATTCAGCCATTTTTCGCGATGGCGGATCGCATCGCCCCGGAGGCGGTCCGATGAGCGCGTGGACGCAGACGGTGCGCCTCAATCCGTCGCAATTTCGGGTGCTCGCCGAGTTCGCGCAGCGGCGCGGGCTCAGCCAGTACGCCATGCTCGGCCGCGTCGTTGAAGAGGGGCTTCTGGCCCTGATCCACGGCGCCGACCGGGAGACCGATCTTGCCGAAATGGCGAGCGTGATCGGGTCGATATCGGAACGCCTCGCCGATGCAGAACGGGTGCTAGACCGCACCCTGTTCACGGCCTGCGCAGCCTATGCCTATGCCCGCTCGTCAGCGCTCGGTGGGCGCACATCCGACGAGGTCATTGCCGCCGAAGCGCGCGCCGCATTCGAGCGCCAGCGCAAGCTGGCAGAGGAGAGCGAGCGATGACCGCAGGCAACGATTTCATAACCCGTGCCCACGCGCTGTGGCGCGTGCGCATGGCACAGTGGCAGCAGCGTTTCGGGTTCTTTGCCCGGCTTGTTCTGCTGTCCGGCGGGGCCGGCGCGGATCATCGCGCCCCAGTTCGTCATGAGCGCTCCCGAGCTGAAGGTCGCAGGCCAATGCCTCTTAGCCAAGTTCCTCGCCATTGCGGGCGAGATAGCGGGCAGGGACCTGATGATGAACGTGTCGCTGGAGGGGTACCGCGCTACCGTCTCAGCGGCTGCTTTTGCCAACGAGCCGTTCATTGCCGGGACCTTCTCCAAGGCCGTCGCTGTGCTCATGATCGGGGCAGTTCTTGGCTGCGCCCTGGGGCTTCTGGTGGTCTGGTTGATCCAGCGCACCATGTCATCGCAGGGGCAGGATACGCAACCTGAGTTCGTCGCGCTCGAGACGGGCGGCTTGAAGACTAACTTCGGGCCAGGCACCAAGAGCAATGCGCTTTTGCTTGCCGGCGAAGTTGTACTTCAGCCGCCAGAGTTTTGAGCCGTTGGGGAAGACCTCAAGGTAGAGCCCGCGCTCATCAGTCTTCTTGTAGGGGGAGTTCTCCGGCTGAAAGCTACGGATTTGCAGTGCGTTAAGAGGCATCTCGTGGCATGACCTTTCTGGAAAAAGGGCAAATGCGGGCCAATGGCCCTTTCCATGCCACGATTTCGCGTGGCATGGCGTGAAACGGCCTGAAACGCAGAGCATCAAAACCTGCCCAAAAATGGCAGATTTCTAAGGTTTTTTCAAGGTTTTTGATGCCACTCCCGCAGGAGTTTTGGTGCCCTCGGGCGGAGTAAGCTCGAACCAAAACAGGGACTCGAACCTTGTCCAACAAGAGGACTCGAACAGCCTATTCCGCGCTCTGGACGAATGGAACGCAATCTTAGACGGGCTGCAAAATCCATCCACAAGAAAGGCGGCTGACAATCTGCCGCAGACAAAGGCAAGGCCATCGCCGCCTGTCCGTCGTCGTCATAAGAAAATGGGAGGCAAGGCATGACTAGGCCTCCTCACCCGCTTCACCCCGTCTCGCTGCGCATGACGTTTGAAGAGAAAGCCAATCTTGAAAAGGCAGCTGCGGGAATGTCGCTCGCCGCATATATAAGGTGGAGATTGTTTGCGCCGGATATGCCGCCGCCGCGCACACGCGGCAATTTTCCTGTGAAAGATCACAAGGCGCTAGCCCAGTTGCTCGCAATGCTAGGTCAATCGCGATTGGCGAATAATGTGAACCAGCTCGCGCGCGCTGCGAACACCGGAAGCCTGCCCGTCACCCCTGAAACCGAAGAGGCATTGCTCACGGCAGTGCGCGAAGTCTCGAACATGCGCGCGCTTCTGATTCAGGCGCTCGATGTGGACGTGTCGCCATGATCCTCAAGGCATCGCAGCGCAGTGGTGCCAAACAGCTCGGGCTTCACCTGCTCAAGACCGAAGAGAACGAGCATGTGGAGATTCACGAAGTCTCGGGCTTTGTGTCCGAGTCCGTCATGGGCGCGATGAATGAGGCTTACGCCACATCGCGCGGGACAAAGTGCAAACAGTATCTGTTTTCTGTTTCGCTTAGCCCACCTGCGCATCATTCTGTGCGCGTCGAGACATTCGAAAAAGCGCTCACCGATATCGAAGAGCGGCTCGGCCTCACTGGCCAGCCGCGCATCGTCGTCTTCCATGAAAAGGAAGGCCGTCGCCATTGCCACGCCGTCTGGTCGCGCATCGATGCCGAAACCATGACGGCAAAGGAATTGCCGTTCTTCAAAAACCGGCTGAACGAAATCGCAAAACAGCTCTATCTCGAAAATGGTTGGTCGATGCCGAAGGGTTTCGCCAATCCCAAGCTGCGCGATGCGCGCAATTTCGCATTGGATGAATGGCAGCAAGCAAAGCGCGCGGGCCTCGATCCACGCGAACTCAAATCCGCCGTGCAAGCATGCTGGAAGCAATCGGACGGTGCGGCTGCATTTGCATCTGCGCTCGAAGAGCGCGGCCTGTTTCTCGCGCGCGGTGATCGTCGTGGCTTCGTCGCCGTCACCATTGATGGTGACGTGTTCGCGCTCGCGCGCATGATCGATGCAAAGTCGAAAGACGTTGCATCGCGCCTCGGTGATCCCGCGAAATTGCGCAGTGTCGAAGAGACAAAACAATTCATCGGAGAGCAAATCGCTCCGCGCCTCACGCGCTACATTGGGGAAGCCAAACGCATCGCTCACCACAATATGCAACCACTGATAGCCAAGCGCGAAGCGCTCAAGGTTCAGCATCAAGCTGAACGCCAAGCCTTCGATAGGAATCTCGAAACCCGTTGGAACGAAGAGCAACGCATTCGCGCATCACGTCTGCGCAAAGGCATTGCCGGTGCGTGGGACTTCCTGACGGGGAAGTATTTCAAAACCCGCAAGCAGAATGAGATGGAAGCTAAATTTGCGCGCGAGCGCGATAGCCATGAGCGGCACGCTCTGATCCATGCGCAGCAAAAGGATCGCCAAGCCCTTCAAGAATTGATCAAAGAGAACCACCGCAAGGAAGCTGAACGCCTCCTCAGTCTCTATCGGGACGCTGCCAAGTTTCGCCGGATGCGGGCAAGCGAGACCGAGCGGGATAAGGATCGCGGGCGGAATACCGCCACAATACGCCCAAAACGTGATCGTGGGCTAAATATTGGATAGGATCGGTGCACTTTGTTGTAATAGGGTATCCGATTTTGGTATATTCTATCGAGGAATTCCAAATCAGGAGATATGTTTTAAAAATGACAGAAAACCTGACCTTTAGACCTTTAAAGAATGACGATTTATATCTGCTTTGTGAGTGGCTCAATATGCCACACATGAGGCATTTCTATCAGAAAACGCCCATTGACCTCGACGAAGTAGAACAGAAGTTTGGACCTCGAATTGAAGGAAAGACTCCCACATTCGACCATATCGTCATGCACTCAGGCGTCGCAATCGGAAAGATGCAAAGCTACAAAATAATGGACTACCCTGATTTCGCGAAAGATATTGACGTTAATGATGGGATTAGTGTTGATCTTTTTATTGGCAATCCGGTTAAGATCGGAGTTGGTTTGGGGAAAAATATGCTTCGATCATATCTCTCACAGATTGCATTTCCCGAATTCGCCGCTGAGGATTTTTGTTATATATGCCACGAAATTGACAACCATGCAGCGCTAGCGTGTTCTAAGTCCGTCGGTTTCAAATATCTAAAAGACGTCGTTGAAAGCGGCAACAAATGTAAGCTCCTAGTGATCGATAAATCATCGCTTTAGCCAATATATGCTGTAACGCCGCCAAGTTTCGCCGAATGCGCGAAGGCGAAGCCGAGCGCGACCGCAATGGTCGCACGCGTGATGGGCGTTCACTTGCTCCAAAGCTGCGAGATCGCGGTTTGGATTTGGGATGATCTGTCGCTGGTCGATGTCGTTCGCATTCCTCCCTTTCTACACCGCCACATGATCCGCTGATTGATCGAACCTATCCGCATTCGTTTGAACATGATGCAAGGCGGGATGGTGATCCCTAGCCTTCTCCACATTCGTTGCGATCACAAGTGATGCATCGGCAATCGATGTGCTGATGCACGTCCTCCAACGCGGCCCCATGGTGGGCGGCGCAAACGAAATGGAGGATGTCATGAACGTCAATCTCAACCGCAACGATCTTGCGACCAAATCCACCGCACAGCTCGCGGCCTTGTTCCAAGATGCATCGCGCGCCATCACAGCGAGCAACGCGGCAATCGCATCGGCGCAATCGCTTCTCGCGATGATCGCGCAAGAACTTGGCCGCCGTGGTCCAGCGCCATAGTGACGCTGGATCACAGCCCCGAAGGGGAGCGTTAGCTCCCCTTCTTGTTGGCTGGCTTTTCCTCGTTGATCCGCATGACGATCCTGCCGTTCACGGGGATCGCATTGAGCGCGAGCGTGAAACCTTTGCCGTCCTTGGTTGCCCATGCGACGCCGATGTCAGTCCAGCGGGCGTTGTCGCCGTCACCGGTTACGTTGAACAAGCGGTGGCTCGGGCGGTTTGAGTTTGTGTCAGACATTTCAGTTCTCCTTGGTTTCCACCGAGGGACAATTCCCTCGGCTTCATGGGGAGACTCGTGACCTGACGACATGAGGCGAGGATCAAAGGCTGCGAAACGAATGCAATGAGGGGCGAACAATCGCGCGGAGCTGCACAAACGAAGTGCGGAAGCGAGCGGCCTTGATCCGAGACGCGGCTGGTCAAAAACCCATGAATGAATGCCGATGGGAATGTCCGCTGCTCGGTGGCAACTTTAGGAGAACATGATCTGACGCATCAAACTGCGTGCGCCACATCGAACGCATCAATCCGGTGACGCGCACTCACGCATCTGCACTAGCTCCGTGCAAAGGCAATTAAAGCGTCGAAGTCGTGCGCATCTGCTGCGCGTAATGCCGCGACATAGGCCTTACGTGTTTCGTTCGGATCAACGAGATTGGCACTGCCCCACGAAAAGCGCGGCTGACCTAACTGCTGCGCCAACAAGTCACCGACCATGCGCGAGAAACGCCCATTGCCATTGGGGAATGGATGGATCGCGACCAAGCGATGCGAGAAGCGAACGGCGATTTCATCGGGTGGATATGTTTCGTTCGCGACCCAGAATTTTGCATCGTCGATGGCTTGTGCAACGTCCATCGGAATGCGCCATGCCTCGACGCCGATATTGCGCGGCGTTTTGCGATAGTCGCCCGCCCATTTCCACACTTGGCCGAACATGCGCGTGTGCAGATTGCGCAAAAACTTTTCATCCAGCACGTCGCGCTTGCGCGATGCGAGCCATTTCGCCGCATCGGCAATGTTGATCTGCTCGGCCTCGTTCAGCTCGCGGCGAAGCGTGATGTAGGATGGAATGAGTTGCTCACGCTCCTCGGCTTCGAGAGGTGTGTTCGCTTCGTCATCTTCATCGAAGATATTGGTCCATGGGGGATCGCTCATTCTTCATCCCACACGCGGCGAAGTGAACCGGCGAGCATATCGGAAACTAGTCTCTCGCGCTCGGCGGCAAGGTCGCGCTTATCCATCGCCTGATTTTCAAGGCGCATAGTATGATGATGACGCGCGAGTTCCATATCGGCCTTCTTCGCCGCCTGGTCGCGCAGAATATCGTCGAGTGTCCTGGTAGGCACGATGGCATAGACGAATGTGCAGTTCATCGCTTCGGCAGCTTCGCGCAAGGTCTTGATCGTCGTTGATCCGTTGACCTCTGCCTTCTCGATGGCTGTCACGCGCGAGCGCGCTGCGCCCATGCGGGCAGCAAGCTGGCGGGTGGTCATACCCAAAGCTTCGCGAATGGCCTTGATCCAGCCGCTCGGGGGCGCGATCAAGGGTTCAGCGCGCAAGGGCGCAAGCCGTCGATCAAGGCTTTTTCTAGCTAAAATGGTTTGGTCGGGACTCATCGTGTCATATCCTTCTCATTCAATATGACACATATATATGAGCAAAGCAATCTATTTTGCGCATACATAAATGCGCAAAATATCATTCAATGCTCACTTGTAAGTGAGCAAAAAGAAAAGTGTGTAAGTCCCTTTCCACGATTCATGAAGGAATTCTATGTTGTTTACGGAGCAAAAATGAAGGCGCGGCATTCGACGAAAATGTCATCATCAACCGGATCATGACATGACCATGTCCATGCATAGCCCTTGCGCACGGGTGACGGTAATCCCCTGAGGCAAAGATGGCTTTTCGGTTCGGCCTGCGATGCCTGTTGTGTGGCAGCTCCGCACATGGCTCGCTTTTCAGACCCGCAACCGGAGCAAGTGGCATATCGTGGCGCTGACTTCACCCGCCACTTGTTACTTACCTCGTCACAGATCAGGTCACGGCGGTCAATCTGGCCCTTGGTGGCACCACTGGTATCTTTGGCATAAGCCGTAAGCGGCGGCGCGCTCAACGTATCGGCAACGCATGTGCAGCCATTGACCGTCCAAGACACATTGTGAAGCGAGTAAATATTACAATTCGTCTTTGGTTTTCCAGCAATGCCAAGTGCAGGCAATGCAAATAGAATGATTAGGAATGCAGCCACTGAAATAACAACCGGCCAAAAATATTCAGGTGATAGTTTCATTGCTCCTCCGTTTTCCGGCGGAAAGTAACACGACCACCAAAGAAACGTCAAATTTACAAATTACGTAAACTACTGAATTTGCAATGTAACTTACTAGATGATAGACATTCATCGTTTGATTCAGGCAACGTCCTGAATGCACATAATATCTTCATTGGGTCCTTCTTTTATAGAAGCAACGAGGCGGCTTTTAGGCCGCCTCGTCTGTTTTACCAACTGCTAGGGGAAACAAGATTATCCGGCGGGATGATCGTCGTCGCCATCACGAATGTTCATAGAATTGATATTTTTAATAGCCTCCCAGACAATCGCAATAACGGCAATGCCTCCAACAATCGCGATTAACTTAAATATGAACTCTTGAATCATGTTCGGATTTGACCACAGAAGTACAAAAAGGTCAAATTTGCTCTATTGATCAATATGTTAATACATAACTCGCACTCAAAAGAGCGCGAGTTGTCGTGATGCGAGGGCGGTTTCGCGCCATGCGTGGGTGAGTGACATCTCGTCGATCCACGCTTCGACATAGGCCTCGGGTCCGCCCATGTGATCAACATTGCTGCGATTGATGAAGTGCGAGCGATATCCGGTTTCGGTGATCGGGAGCGGCGCGCGTGCTGGCTTTACGCTTTCGACCTCAAGATGTGCCATTGATTGCCCGTCGTCGAATGAGACGTAATCGGCGATCCAGCGAATTTCGATTTCGATGCCGTTCCAGTTTTTGTGAATGATTGCGTAGTCGGTTTTCATGTCTGCCTCCTTTGGCGTTTGGGTTCGTCCGGTGGACGGGGAGGCAAACGGCAGGGTTCGAAGGGGCAGCGTCACCCCAAGGAACGAAGGGGGAAATGGCCAACACGGGAGCCTGAATGAAATGAGGGCGAATGGATCGGGCAAGCCGTTGACGATGCACCGGCCCTGCCAACATACCCGTCATCATCACCGGATGATCCCAGACGCGAGGCAGGCAATGAAAAAGGGCCGACAAGCGGCCCCATGTTAGAACGGTATCGGAATTGAATTAAATTCCTGAATCAGCTATGTTATTTTCAACAAAAGGAAATTCATGGGATGCGCGCATAAAGAAATTGAGGACGGCTTCACGCTCGTCGAAATATCAATCGTCATGATCATCATCGGGCTTTTGATCGGCGGCACGTTCGGCGGAATGAAGCTCATCGAAAACATGCAGGTCAACAAGACCGTGCAGGATTTGAAGGCAATCGAGTCCGCAGCACTAACATTTAGAGATAGCTATGGTCGCTTGCCGGGCGACCTTGCAAACTCTGCAACCCGACTGCCAAGCTGCACAGTAGCTCCTTGCGCAACAGGCGGAAATGGTGATCGCCGTTTAGATAGCGCGATAGGGCACAATGACGCAATTGGCCTGCTGCCGGTTTGATGGACACCGAGATAAGGTGTTTTATCGAACTGGAGGACCAGCATGGAACGAAGGAAGTTTACGCGCGAGTTCAAGCTTGAGGCGGTAAGATTGATCAAGGAACGCGGGGTCAGCGTCGCGCAAGCATCGCGCGATTTGGGTGTTCACCAGACGGTGTTGCGCAACTGGGTCAGGGATTTTGGCGAAGACCCGGTCAGCGCTTTTCCGGGGCACGGACAGATGAAGCCGGAGCAGCTGGAGATAGCGCGTCTGCGCAAGGAAGTGGCGAAGCTCAAGGCGGAGCGCGACATTCTAAAAAAAGCCGCGGCCTACTTTGCGAAGGATTCCCTGTGAGGTTCGCCTTCATCGCAAAACACCGAGGGATCTGGCCGGTATCGTGGATCTGTGAGGCGCTCGGGGTCTCGCGCAGCGGCTTCCATGCCTGGCTGACCCGCGCGCCATCGCCGCGTGCCCGTAGCGACGAGGAGATCGGCGTTCGCGTCAGGGCGAGCCATGTCGCGAGCTACCGCACCTATGGGGCGAGGCGCGTCTGGCATGACCTCTTGGCCGAAGGCTACCGCTGCGGTTTGCACAAGATCGAGCGGCTGATGCGCCAGCAAGGGCTGCGGGCAAGGCCACGCCGGCGGGGTCTCCCCAAG
>JAAUPH010000263.1 GCA_012035435.1 Sphingopyxis sp.
CCGTTGCTGCGGCCGAGACGGCAGAGATCGTTGCCTTTCGCTCGCCCGACGAAGCATCCGACCATGTCGCGCTGGTGATCGGTCGCCCGACTGAGCGTCCGCCGGTGGTGCGGCTGCACAGCGAATGTCTGACCGGCGATGTACTTGGCAGCCTGAAATGCGATTGCGGACCGCAGCTCCACGCGGCGCTGGACGCAATGGCGGCGGAGGATTGGGGCATCCTCCTCTATCTGCGGCAGGAGGGGCGCGGCATCGGCCTCGTCAACAAGCTGCGCGCCTATGCGCTGCAGGATCAGGGTTTTGACACGGTCGATGCCAATATCCGGTTGGGCTTTCCGGTCGAGGCCCGCGACTTTGCGATTGCCGCGCGCATGCTCACCCTGCTGCGACGCACGCGTATCCGGTTGATGACGAACAACCCGGAGAAAGTCGCGCAGCTCGTCGCGGAGGGGATTGAGGTGGTCGAACGGCTACCGCTCGCGTTGCCCACCAATGTGCATAATGCGCAATATCTTGCGACGAAACGGGATCGGACTGGGCATCAGCTCTGAATTTTCCCTCCCCCGTCAAGGGGGAGGAGCGATCAATGCACAAACCGCGCCACGACATCCCGATAACTGCGGCTGACCTTCACCTGCGCGCCTGATCCCAGTACCAGGAAGCATTCGCCGTTGGTGTGGGGCTTGACCTGTTTCACCTGCCCCAGATTGACGATGGTCGAGCGGTGGACGCGCTGGAAATTCCGCGGGTCGAGCCGCTTTTCCAAATCCTTCATCGTTTCGCGCAGGATCAGGCTGTTGTCGGCGGTATAGATGCACATATAATCGCCCGCGGCGTCGATGCGTTCGATGCTGTCGACATCAACGCGGAAAATCTGGCCGCGATCCTTGATGTTGATCAGCTTTTCATAACGATCGGCCGACGGTGCCTCCGCTGGGGGTTCGGACAGCCCCTCCGCCACATCGGGTGCGATTTCGGCGATCACTTCCTTCAGCCGCTCAACCTCCGCCGCGCCGCGCCGCTCGGACAGGCGCTGGCGCACCCGGTCGAGTGCGTCGGCCAGCCGTTCAGGCTCGACCGGCTTCACCAGATAATCGACCGCCTGCGCCTCAAACGCGCGGATGGCATGATCGCTATAGGCCGTGACAAACACCACCAGCGGCGGTTCGATATCCATCAGCCCCTGGAGCACAGAAAACCCGTCAAACCCCCGGCATCTGAATGTCGAGGAAGACGAGGTCGGGCTTGTGCGTCTTGATTTTTCGGATAGCCTCACGCCCATTCTGGGCGGTGTCGACGATTTCGATGTCGGTGTGGGGCTCCAGCCGCAGCTGCAATCCCTGCACCGCAAGCTTTTCATCGTCCACCAACATGGTGCGTATGGTCATGCGCCAATCAATCCGATCTTGTCCTGTACCGCTGCCTGAAAGGGCAGCTCTATCACCACCAGGAAACCACCCTCTGGACCTGAACGCACATCGAAACGGCTGCGTTCCCCAAATGCCTGAATCAGCCGGTCGCGAATATTTGCAAGGCCAACGCCGGTGGAATCCGTCGTGACCGGCAAATTGGGGGCTGTGGGCACCGCTGACAATCCCGGACCGGTATCCGACACGGTAATCCGCACATTTTGACCGGCAAGTTGCGCCGCAACGGTGATATCGGCGCCGTCTTCCTGCGGCGAGACAGCATATTTGATCGCATTTTCAATCAAAGGCTGCAGCAATAGCGACGGCAAACGGGCCTGTTCGACCGCCGGATCGATGTTGAAATGGGGACGCAGCCGCTCTTCGAACCGCATCTTCTCTATTTCCAGATAGAGTTTCAGCGTCTCAATTTCCTGCGCCAGCGTCACCTGCGCGGTCGGTTCGTTCGCCAACGTATAGCGCAGGAAGGAGGACAGCCGCGATAGCATCGCGTTGGCGGGCTGCGTTTGTTTGAGCAGCACCAGCGTCGAAATGCTGTTCAATGTGTTGAACAGGAAATGGGGATTGAGCTGATAGCGCAGCATCGCAAGCTGGGCCGAGGCAGCCTGCGCCTCCAGCCGCAGCATGCGGTCCTGTTGCTCCTCCAGCTTCAGGAAATAGTTGATCGCATAATACATCGCCGACCAGGCCGCAATCGATGTGGCATCAACATAGAAGGCCGCCAGAAACAGTGTGATGAAACCCACCCCGCTGTCAGGGTTCTGAATTTGCGCGATCCACGCGTCGATAAACGCCCACAGCCCGGTAGCGAGACCCGCAAGCACGAACGACAGGCCCCACATCCATAGGGGTCGCCGGTCGATTAGCTGGTGGTAGAAGACCGACAGGATCAGCGTCAGCGAAAAGCCGGTGATCGCCGAAATCGTCTGCGGGATCAGGAAGCTGAGCGGTTGGCCGTTGGCGATGCCCGACACGCCGCGCAGCCCCAGCCAGGCGAGCCAGCCCAAGGTCTGGAGCCGCCAAAAGGCGCGCACCTTGTCGTCGAAAAACGGGCCGGGGGTCGAAAGCGCGAGCAGCGACATGGGGGCAGGGCGCGGGGTCAGCGGTTCGGCATAAAGCGGTGCATGATGCGGTGCATCATTCGGCCGCCGCGATCAGCTGGCGTGCGGTGCCGACCGGCTGAACCTCTGCCCGGTGCTTCCAGCATAATTCCATATAGCTGAGCGTGCGGCCGTCATGCGCCTGCAACGCCACGGCGCGGATCGGCTGTTCGTCGCGCTTGTCGACGAGCACGGGGGTTGAGGGCACGCCCGCCCCCCATTTTTCGCCCCATTGCCTGAGCGCGATCATCGCGGGGAGCAAGTCCATACCCTTATCGGTCAGCGCATAATGGACCTTGCGCCGGTCGCATTCCATCACCTGGCGTTCGAGCACGCCATGTTCGACCAGCCGAACGAGGCGGTTCGACAGGATGTTGCGCGCGATGCCCAGCACCTGTTGAAATTCCTCGAAATGATGGACGCCGTTAAAGGCGGCGCGCAGGATCATGAACGACCAGCGCTCCCCCATCGCCTCCAGCGCAACTGGCAGCGCGCAATTCAGACCCTCGGCTTCGCTCAGCGGCTCGCGTAAACTTCCCATAACTGCACTTCTAACGCAAAAATGGCTGGTGTCATATAAAAGTCAGTGGGGACGGCCTTACCTGCCCCCCGAGGCCCGGCGGCGCATCACGCGCGCGGCGTGCCACAGCAGCTGCTCGGGCGTCCTGGCATAGAACTGCGGGTCGCTGCGCAGGAACGCGAGGAACTCGGCGAAGGTGCCCTTGAAGCCGGCGGCCATCATCACCTTGCTCAGGGCCTCGATGCGCTCGCTGCGGCTGCCGTCGAGTTCACCCAGGCTGAAGCGGTTGCCCTCGATGAGCTTCACCACGCCCGGCGCCACCAGTTCGCTGGCGGGGTAGACCACGCTGCCGATGACGCGTTCAGGCTCGATGTTCGCAGCGATCAGGCCTTCGGGGTCCAGGCTTTGCAGGCTGCGGCCTTCGTAAGGGCCGGCCAGCTTGTGGAAGTACCACCAGGGCACACCGTTGATCATGGTGACCACCATCGTTTGCGGCCCGAAGAGGCCGCGCAGGTCGGGCAGCAGGTCTTTCACCTGGTGGGCCTTCACGGTGAGCAGCACCACGTCCTGCGGGCCGGCATCGGCATAACGCTGCAGCGCGCGCAGGTTCGGGCCGGCGGGCGTGTGCTCTTCGCTGCCGTCTTCCAGGATGAGCTTGAAGCCGTGGGCGTTGATGGCTTCCAGGTTCCGGTTGCGGGCGATGAAGGTCACTTCCTGGCCCGAACGCGCCAGCCTCGCCCCCAAGTAGCCGCCAATGGCGCCAGCCCCCACCACACAGATCTTCATCCGCCTGCCCTCAATTCGCGCTGACGCGCCCAGTTCTTGGCCGCGCCCCACAAGGGCCACAGCAGCAGGCCCAGCGCGATGGTGGAAATGCCGCCGACCAGCGGGTTGCTCCACAGGATGGCCAGCGAGCCCTGGCTGATCAGCATGGCCTGGCGGAAGCTGCTTTCGGCCATGTCGCCCAGCACCAGCGCCAGCACCAGCGGTGCCAGTGGGTACTTCAGCTTCTTGAACAGGTAGCCCAGCACGCCGAAGAACAGCATCGTCCACACGTCGAACATCGCGTTGTTCACCGTGTACGCGCCAATGGCGCAGATGACGATGATGACGGGCCCGATGATGGTGAACGGTATGCGCAGGATGGCCGCCCACCAGGGTACGGTGGTCAGCACGACGATGAGGCCGACGATGTTGCCCAGGTACATGCTGGCGATGAGGCC
>JAAUPH010000264.1 GCA_012035435.1 Sphingopyxis sp.
CGTGGGTCGCCGACAGCGAAGAGGCTGGGCTGGCCGCTATTGCCCCGCCAATGGCTGCCGAGTCTCTATGGCCTTACCCTGCATGAAGCGGGGGATTGAGGACGCGGCGCACAATATGACGCGCTTCGTTGTGCTGGCGCGGGCATCCGCTCCGCTACCGCAGGTTGTAGCGGCCATGACCACTTTTGTGTTCGAGGTAAAAAATATCCCCGCCGCGCTTTACAAGGCTCTGGGCGGTTTTGCGACCAACGGGGTCAACATGACCAAGCTGGAAAGCTATCAGGTCGGGGACAGTTTTGCCGCCACCAAATTTTACGCGGACATCGTCGGGGCACCTGGCGAGGCGGCGGTTGACCGGGCGCTTGATGAGCTGCGGTTTCACTGCAACGATGTGCGGTTGCTCGGCAGCTATCCTCAGGCACGGGCCAGACCCTAACGCTCACGCTTTGCAAGCAACCGGGCCGTGCTCGCGGTCTGCGCAACGAAGATGCCGACCAGGATTACCGTAACCAGCAGTGCGAACATGTCGAATGCCGACAGTCCGGTGCCGAGCAGCTTGTCCGGCCCGACAAAGAACATCGCCCCCGTCATCGCCATTAACATTAATCGCAGTTCGTCGGTCCGCCCGCAAGATAGGTGAGTTTGAACTCGTCAATCACCTGCGCGCACAAATAGGTGTGGATAGACAGCAGCAGATAGGCAACCAGCGCCAGCAGCGCGACTTCCAGCTCGACAAATGGGCCCAGTCCCAGACCAGCGAGCATCGCCATCGTCGCCAGCGCATCGACGCTGTGATCGATGAAATAGCCATAGTTGGGCCGTTCGATCCGGCGAAACCGCGCTAGACTTCCGTCAAGCGAATCGCCGAACCAGTTGAGCAGATAGCCAAGCTGTGCGAGCCACAGCCAGCTTAGGCTCTGCACGCTCAGCACATAGCCCGCTCCGACCATCAGCGCCCCGGCAAAGCCCAATGCGGTGAGCATATCGGGCGTTGCCCAGCGCGGCAGGCGCGGGCACAGCCAGTTGAGCAGCTGGCGTTCGCTGGTGGCCAAGATGCTCTGTTGAATACGTGCGGCGCTTGTCATTAAATAGCCATAGCGATGTCATTGCTGTTTAACCAGCTTTCAAGCGAGCACCGGAGCGCACACTGCGACGAACGCCCGGCCTTGCGCCATGCCGGACGGACCCCTAGGAGCCATGCGATGCTTGCCGTGGAAACCGATAGTGTCTCGCGCTGGCCTGCCGGGACCGATTGGCCCGTCCTGGCTCAGCGGGCGGTTGCCGCAGCGCTCGCCGAAACTCCGCATGCACCGCTCGCCGATGCCGCGCCGCTGGTCGAAATCGGTGTCCGGCTGACTGATGATGCCGAAGTGCAGGCGCTGAATCGCGACTATCGCGGCAAGGACAAGCCGACCAACGTTCTGTCCTTTCCCCAATATGACCCCGCCGATTTTGTGATGCTGGCCGACACCGACGATGGCGAAATTCTCGTGGGTGATATTGTGCTCGCGCTCGAAACCTGCACAGGTGAGGCTGCGGAACGCGGCATAGCAGTCGCCGATCATGCCGCGCACCTGATCGTCCATGGGACGCTCCACCTCCTCGGCTATGATCATCTGGACGATGCCAGCGGCGACGCGATGGAGGCGCTCGAAACAAAAGCGCTTGCCACGCTGGGGATCGCGGACCCATATGTCGATCATCAAACTTTGCCCGAATGACGGGCAGGAAACGGGGCAATGCCAGACGACCAGCAAAGTGCCAGCCGCAGCGACGACAGCGACAGTCGAAGTAGCGGGCTATTCAAACGCCTGACCGGAATGTTGTTCGGGACGAACACCGAACCGACGCTGCGCGAACAGATTGAAGAAGTCATCGACGAGGCTGAAGAAGATGGCGGCGCCCGCGCCGCCTCCGGCCCGGTTGGCGACATGTCGCCCATCGAACGCAAAATGCTGCGCAATCTCCTGCATTTTGGCGAGATGCGCGTCGATGATGTGGCGGTGCCGCGCTCGGCGATCATTGCCGTTCCCGATACCGCCAGCTTCGCCGAACTGGTCGCGCATCTGGCCGAGGCGGGGCATAGCCGCCTGCCGGTTTACCGCGACAGCCTCGACCATATTGTGGGCATGATTCATGTGAAGGACGTTTTCGCCGTGCTGGCGGAAGGGCGCGATCCGCCGCCGCTGGCCGAACTGATGCGCCAGCCGCGCTATGTTCCGCAGTCGATGGGCGTGCTCGATCTGCTCGCCGAAATGCGCGCAACCCGCACCCACCTCGCCATTGTCATCGACGAATATTCGGGCACTGAAGGGCTCGTCACCATCGAAGATCTGGTCGAGGAAATCGTCGGCGAAATCGAAGACGAGCATGACGATGAACCCGAAGCGCCGTTCGTTCGGCGCGACAATGGCAGCTGGGAGGTCGATGCCCGTGCCGAGCTCGATGATGCGGGGGAAACCATCGCTGCGGAACTGGCCGAGATTGATGAGGATGTCGATACCATCGGCGGCCTTGCTGCGGTGCTCGCGGGCCATGTGCCCGCGGTGGGCGAGGTGATCCTACACCCGAGCGGTTGGCGGCTGGAAATCGTGGCGGGTGATGCGCGCCGCGTTGACCGCCTGTTGCTGCACCCGCCGGTCCGGATCGATTATGAAGCGCCGCTGGGACGGGGAGAGGTGGAGTAGGGCGCTTCCCCTATTTGCACCCCCACCCAAAGCCCGCTAATCCGCAACCATGCAAACCCAAGACCTGCGGATCGCGCTGTTCAGCGGCAATTACAATTATGTGCGCGACGGTGCCAATCAGGCGCTGAACCGGCTCGTTGCCTATTTGCTGCGGCAGGGGGCGGCGGTGCGGGTCTATTCGCCCACCGTCGCGCAACCGGCATTCGAGCCTGCGGGCGATCTCGTTAGCCTGCCCAGCATCGCCATTCCGGGCCGCCCGGAATATCGCCTGCCGCTACGCCTGTCTGGCCGGATCAAGGCGGATCTCGAGGCGTTTGCACCCAATATCGTCCATATCTCCAGCCCGGATCGCGTCGCGCGGCAGGCACGCAAATGGGCGGCAAACCGCGACCTTCCGGTCCTTGCTTCGGTCCACACGCGCTTCGAAACCTATTTCCGTTACTACAATATGTCCTTCGTCGAACCGTTGATCGAGGCATGGCTGCGCAAGCTTTACCGCCGCTGCGATGCGCTCGTTGCTCCGTCGGAATCGATGGCACAGGTGCTGCGTGAACAGCGGATGAATTATGACATCGACATCTGGTCGCGCGGAGTGGACCGCGAGATATTCGACCCCGCCCGCCGCGATCTGGCGTGGCGGCAAAAGCATGGTATCGCCGATGCCACGCCCGTCATTGGCTTCCTCGGGCGGCTGGTGATGGAAAAGGGACTCGATGTCTTTTCCGACACCATCGACCAGTTGAAACGCCGCGGCGTCGATCATGACGTGCTGGTGGTGGGGGAGGGACCCGCGCGCGAATGGTTCGAAAGCCGCCTGCCGGGCGCGCATTTCGTGGGCTTTCAGGGCGGTGCCGATCTTGCCCGGGCGATTGCCAGCATGGATATGCTGTTCAACCCGTCGGTCACCGAAACCTTTGGCAATGTCACTCTCGAGGCGATGGCGTGCGGCCGGCCCGTGGTTGCCGCCGATGCCACGGGCAGCGACAGCTTGGTCAGCGATGGCAAATCGGGTCGGCTTATCCGGCCGGGAGCGATTGGCCAATATGCCGATGCGCTCGCGGCCTATTGCGCCGACCCCGCGCTGCGCTCCGCCTGCTCGCCCGAGCTGCTCGCCCACCGCGACTTCGTCGAGTATTTCTCCTACGCCGCCGAAATGATCGTCCTGTGCATGCGTGACGATCAAGTAGTCGACGCGCGCAATGTGAAGACGCCGCAGCGCGGGCACCACGATCAGCAGCGAGTCGAGGAGGAAGGCGACGACGCGCCGACGATGCGCCGCGCCGTCGAAGCGAGACACGCCTGCGCAAACGGCACAAACGCTTGCCGGTCATGCTGGCAGTAGTTGCCCTGGCTGCCATGAGTATCTTCTACATTTACACCGAAGTAAAAGAATTCAACCAACTGCGCAGCGAGCACGCAGAACTCAAAAGCCGCAGCGAAGAGATTTATGCACGTGTGGTTGAATTGTCGGAAGCTCGCAATCTCTTCGAAATTAAATCCGAAGAGTTGGTTTCCTACAATCGGTTTCAGACCAGTTCGCTCCTGGTAAAAGTTATCGGCTCCCTGTCACAGGTGCTTCC
>JAAUPH010000265.1 GCA_012035435.1 Sphingopyxis sp.
TCTCCTCCAGCTGCGCGCGATGGTCGATGGCCAGCGCCATCAGGGTCGGCCAATGGCCCGCCGCGTCGTCGCCCAATGGATGTGGTTGATGTCGGCATCGTGGCGCAGGGCGTGATGCTTGCTGCCGTGCTTCAGGAAATATTGCAGCTCTTCCCAGGTCGGGATCTCCGGCGCGCACAGCAGGCGCGACACGGCAAAAGGCGCCGCAGGCATTGGCCCAGGTGGCGCAGGTTTCGAACTTCTCGCCCTTGACCCACCCGCGCAGAAAGCCGGACATGAAGGCATCGCCCGCGCCCAGCACCGGCAGCCAGTCGGCCGCTTCGGCTACACTGCCCAAATTGGGCCGGATGGCGTGCCACGCCGCTTCGCCCACACCCGCAGGCAAACGGTCTGCGACGCGCTCAAACGGCAGCAGGTGGATGATCTTGCGGTTGAGCAGGGCCAGTTCTTCATCATCAAAACGCGCGGGGGCACGGCCGAAATGGGCAAAATCAATCCGCTCACTCAGCGGCGCGGGGTCGATGACGGGCTCCACCGGGTCGCTGGTGCCCAGCCGCGCGAGCAGCGCCACGAGCGTGATCGGCTCGATCCCGGCATTGCGAAACGCATCCATCCCCATCGCGCCCAGCCGCTTTGACAATTTGCCCTCGCTGCCGACGAGCAGCGCTTCATGGGCAAAGGCGGGGATGGTGCCGCCCAGCGCGGCAAACATCTGCACCTGCGCTGCGGTATTCGACACATGATCCTCGCCGCGCACGACGTGAGTAATGCCCATCGCGATATCGTCGATGACGCTGGGCAGCAGATAGAGCCAGCTGCCGTCGGCGCGGCGCACGACGGGGTCAGACAGCAATTTGGGGTCGAAATGCTGCGGCCCGCGCACCAGATCGTCCCACGTGATCGGCGCGTCATGGTCCAGCCGGAACCGCCAATGCGGCGCCGCGCCTTCGGGCGCTGGCGCATCGGCGGGCTTGCGCTCATAAACCGGCGGCAGGCCGCGTGAGAGCAGCACCTTGCGCCGGATATCCAGCTCTTCGGGCGTCTCATAACAGGCATAAACGCGGCCTGCCGCCTTTAAGCGGTCAAACGCGGCGTCATAGAGATCGAACCGCGCCGACTGACGCTCCTCGCCATCCCAATCGAGCCCTAGCCAGCTCAGATCGGCGCGGATGCCATCGACATATTCCTCACGCGACCGGGCCAGATCGGTGTCGTCGATGCGGAGCAGGAAATTGCCGCCATATTTGCGCGCCCACAGCCAATTGTGGACGGCGGTGCGGACATTGCCGACATGGAGCTGGCCGGTCGGCGAAGGGGCGAAACGGGTCACGACGTTCATAGGGCAGCGCCTATAGCGTGTTTTTTGCCGCTGGCGAGAACCGCGCGCGGCGTAATCATTTCAGTACGGTTCCGGGTACAACGCATCCCGCTGTTTTACTTTTTGTTTTCCTTAATCGCCTAGACGCCCGCCATGGCAATGCTGCAGGCTTTGAAGACGCGCTATTGGCCGCCGGTTCCGGCGGAAATCCGCGATGAATTGGCTGTGCTGCGCTATGCCCGGCTGCAACAGCAGATCCCGATCCTGTATTTGACGCTGATTGCCGTGGTGCTGACCGCGATGCTGGCGGCGACGTCGGGCGCACCATGGTGGGCGCGGGTGGGCATTCCGCTGTTTTTGACCGGCGCCGGTGTCGTCCGCTTTGCCTGGTGGATGGGTCAGCGCGGGACCACCGCTGATGCGGATACAGCGCGGCGGCATATGCGCCGGATGATCCTGATCTCGACAGGTATCTGCACCATTTGTTCGATCTGGTGTATCACCAGTTGGTTGCTGGCTGCGCCTGAACATCGGTCCTATTATCCAACCTTCATGGCGATGGGATCCTTGACCACGGCGTTCAGCCTGGCGGTCATCCGCTTTGCCACCGTGTCCAATCTGGCCCTCGGCATCGCACCGATCACGCTGGCAATGACGCTGTTCGGCAACTACCTCGACCGTGTCGCCGCGATGGTGGTGGTGATGGCGACGCTGTTCATGATCCGTATGGTCGCCGAACAACACCGCCAGCTGGTAGATCTGCTGCTGCTCAAACATCAGTTGCGCGAACAAGCCAATACCGATCCGCTTACCGGGCTGCTCAATCGGCGCGCGCTGATCGCATCGGCCGAACAAGCTTTCGGCGATTATGCCGACGTCGGACTGGCGCTGATCGACCTTGATGGGTTCAAAGCGGTGAACGACCGTCATGGCCATGCCGCAGGCGACGCGCTGCTCGTCCAGATCGCTGGACGAATGCGCCGCGTGGTTGGCGAGGACGCGGTCCTGGCGCGGCTTGGCGGCGATGAATTCGCCCTTTTGCTCATGGGCTCTGGCCCGGATGCGCTGAAACTGTGCGTCGATCATTTGCTGGCTGCGCTTGCGCCTCCCTTCATCATCGGAAGCGCGCAGATTGCCTTGGGCGCCAGCGCCGGGATGGCAAATGCCCCGCATGACGGCCGGTCGCTGACTGAATTGTTCGCGTCGGCCGATTCGACGCTTTATGCGGCCAAAGACAGCCGCGACTTGTCGGGCAACGCGCGGCGCCGCGCCAATCGGGCGGCTGCCTAACCCGTCCGAAAGCCGTGGGTGATCGGATAACGGCGGTCTCGCCCGAAATTGCGCGCGCCCAGCTTGACCCCCGGCGGAGCTTGCCGCCGCTTATATTCGGCAATGGCCAATAGTCGTTCGATCCGCGCCACGGCATCGCGTTCGAACCCGTGGCGGGCAACGACGTCATCGACGCTCGCCTCTTCCTCGACCAGCATGTGCAGCATGCGGTCAAGATCCACGTAAGGCGGCAGGCTGTCTTCATCCTTCTGATCGGGGCGCAGTTCGGCACTGGGCGGTTTGGTAATGATCGCTTGCGGCATCACGGGCGCGCGGGGGTTCAGCGAAAGGCGCGGCACCGCCGCGTTGCGCCACTTCGCCAGCGCGAACACCGTGGTCTTATACGCATCCTTCAGCGGATTATAGCCGCCGGCCATATCGCCATAGATGGTGGCATAACCAACGCTCATCTCGCTCTTGTTGCCGGTGGTCAGCAGCATCGGGCCAAATTTGTTCGACAGCGCCATCAGCGTGACGCCGCGGATCCGCGACTGCACATTCTCCTCGGTAATGTCATAGTCGCGGTCGGCAAAGCTGCCCTCCAGCATGACGTCAAACGCCTCGACCGCAGGCACGATGGGGATGACGTCGTGACGGCATCCGATCATATTTGCACATTCCGCCGCATCATCCAGACTGGACTGGCTGGTAAAGCGGCTGGGCAGCATCACGCACCACACCCGGTCCGCCCCTAGCGCGTCGGCGGCGATGGCGGCGCAAATCGCGCTGTCGATCCCGCCCGACAGGCCGAGCAGAACGCCGGGGAAGCGGTTGCGGTTCACATAATCGCGCAGGCTGATCACCATGGCGTGATAAATATCGGCAGGGTGATCGTCCCATGCGGCAATATCCCCCGCGTCGCATGTCCAGCGGCCATCGGCACCGCGGGCCCAGTGCGTTACCCGCGTCGCCTCTTCCCAATCGGGCAGGCGGTGGCGCATGGCTCCGTCGGCTGCAAGCACGAAGGAGCAGCCGTCGAACACCAATTCATCCTGTCCACCGACGCGGTTGAGATAGATCAGCGGCAGCCCGGTTTCGGTGACGCGTCCGGCAAAGACCTGGGTCAACCGCCGCTCGTCCTTGTCGATTTCATACGGGCTGCCGTTGAGCGAGATGAGCAGTTCGGCCCCCTGCGCCGCGAGATGGCCGCACACCGCAGGCGACCAGCCATCCTCGCAAATCGGCAGCCCGAGTTTGATCCCGCGCCAGTCGACGACATCGGGCAGCGGCCCGGCGGAAAACACCCGCTTTTCGTCAAAGGTGCCATAATTGGGCAGGTCATGCTTGTGCCGCACCGCCACCACCGTGCCGCCATCGAGCAGCGCGACGATGTTATAGAGCTTACCGTCCGCATCGCGCTCGACGCTGCCGACCAGCCGGTCGATTTCCTGGGCGTGGAGCAGCAGCTTGCGGGTACGGGTAGGGTCAGGTATGAAATGCGTCGAGGCGGCGGGCAGCGGGCGGATTACCTCCGATACGCTGACCGGCGATGATGCCACCGTCGAAATCGCCGGATCGGGCGATGTCACCTTGACCGGCATTTTGCGGCACGAGCTCGGCCATACGCTTGGGTTCCGCCATGAACACACGCGGCCTGAAGCCGGCA
>JAAUPH010000266.1 GCA_012035435.1 Sphingopyxis sp.
GAGCGAGAAGCGCGCGCGCGAACGCGCCGCCGCCGTCCGCCGCGCCCGCAAGATGGAGCGCAAGCGGATGGAACGCGACGGCGTGAAATAGTCACGCTTGCGATTTTGCTGACCGCCAAAAGGGGCGCTGCGGGTGACTGCGGCGCCCTTTTTCGTTGGATTGCGGGCGCGTCGCTCTTTTGCACTTTTTGTCTTGACTAACTTTACCCATCGACCAACCCCGCACCCGGTTCGACAAAGTGCAACGCTTCGGCTTGCACGGCTTGTCGCGCCAGCGCATCACCCTGCCATCACAGGCGTTTTCGCGTCAAACCTGACCGGGGAAAATCAATGTCACTTCGCACTTTGCTCGCCGCTGCCTGGCTGGGCACCACCGCCCTCGCCGCTCCAGCCTTTGCCGATCATCACGGCAGCGCCGCCCACACCGATGTCGCCAAGGCCGAGCATGACAAATTGTTCGCGCTGTTTGCCGCGGATGATGAGGCCAGCCTAAAGCGCAACCCTATCAGCGCGCTGTTCCGCGGCGATATGCGCTATGCCGACAAGATCGGCGATTTCGGTACTGATGCCTACAACGACGCCGAACGCGCCGCGGCCGAGAAGAACCTTGTCGACCTGAAGGGCATTGACCGGGCCAAGCTCAATCCGACCGACCAGATCGCATACGATGTCTTTGCGTGGAACCAACGCGAGGCGCTGAAGGGGTTCACGCCGGAGATCCTTGCGCTCACCGACGTCCGGCCAATCAACCATTTCTTTGGCATCCACACCTTCTACCCCAATTTCGCGAGTGCGCAGGGGGCGGCACCGTTCAAGACCGTCCTCGACTATGACAATAACGTCAAACGCCACGCCAATTTCGTTGAGATCATCGACCGGTCGATCACCCGCTTCAAACAGGGTCAGGCGTCAGGGGTCGTTGAAACCAAACTGACCATCGCCAATGTCATCGCGCAGCTCGATACCCAGCTCGCGATGCCGCTGGAGGAATCGCCCTATTGGGGTCCAGTCAAGGCGATCCCGGCGACCTTCAGCGAAGCCGACAAGGCGCGCGTGACCGCGGACCTCAAAAAATCGCTGACCGAGGGTGTGATGCCCTCGCTTGCTCGCCTGCGCGATTATCTAAAGTCCAGCTATCTCGCCGACGCGCGCGATGGCGTCGGACTGATGCATATGAAGGGCGGCGACAAATTATATCAGCAGCTGGTCGAGGGTTCCACGACGCTGAAAATGTCGCCGAGCGAGATTCACAATCTGGGCATGAGCGAAGTCGCGCGCATCCGCACCGAAATGGAAAAGGTGAAGACAGAAGTTGGCTTCAAGGGCACGCTTGCCGAATTTTTCGACCATCTGCGCACCGATCCCAAATTCAAGCCCGCGAGCCGCGAGGCGCTGACGCAGGGCTATTACGACATCGGGAAACAGGTCGATGCCAAAATCGGCACCTATTTCGCGACGCTGCCCAAGGCGCCGCTCGAAATCCGTCCCTATGAAGAATTTCGTGAGAAATATGAGGCGGGCGGCAGCTATCAATCGGGTACGCCCGATGGATCGCGGCCCGGCGTCTTTTACTTTAACGCCTATGACCTGCCCAGCCGCACAACGCCGGGCATGGTCACGCTCTACCTGCACGAGGGCGCGCCGGGGCATCATTTCCAGATCAGTCTGGCGCAGGAAAATGAGGCACTGCCAGCCTTTATGCGCTTTGGTGGCAACACCGCTTATGTCGAGGGCTGGGCGCTCTATGCCGAAACGCTCGGCTATGAAATGGGTTTCTACAAGGATCCCTATGCCCGTGTGGGGACATTGTCGGACGAAATGCTTCGCGCAATGCGGCTGGTTGTCGATACCGGCCTCCACGCCAAGGGGTGGGGCCGCGATCAGGCGATCGAGTATATGCTGTCGAACAGCGACATGGGCCGCACCGATGCCACCGCAGAGGTTGAACGCTATATCGCCATCCCCAGCCAGGCGCTGGCCTATAAAATCGGGTCGTTGACGATCCAGCGGCTGCGCCAGAAGGCCGAGACCGAGATGGGCAAAAAATTCGATATCCGTGCTTTCCATGATCAGATCCTGAACACCGGCGCACTGCCGCTCGCGGTGCTGGAGGACAAGATCAACGGCTGGATCGCCGCGGGGAAATAACCGGCGCATAACCGGTCATGCCCCTGTCATGATGACGGCCAAATCTTCACTCCGAGGGGGGTTGCCAAAGGGTGCGCGACGGGCGCATCCTTTGCTCTCCTGCTGGGGGGGAGACATGCCATGGCCGATGCCGATGTCCGGTATATCAAGGTTCGCGACGCCTTTTTGCGTAGCCAACCCGATGCGAAATCGAAGAGCGCCAACCACCTGCTGCTGGGCGACTGGCTGCGCGTAACGGGGCGGCCGCAAACGGCTGGGTACCGGTTCGCGCGCGCGGCGATGACGGGTTTCTGCTGGAAACGCAGATTGGCACCACCCGCCCGCTGGAGGTAAATTTCGTTGATATCGGGCAGGGTGACGGGTGCCATATCGTGATGCCCGACGACCGGGTGCTGCTGATCGATGCCGGCATCGGCGACAATATGGCTCGCTTTCTGACGTGGCGGTATAACTTGCGCAGTCGCAAGGTGAAGGGGGTCGACGGCGTTGCCGCAACCGCGCCCGATGCGCGCGACCCCTTCACCATCGACACGGTGGTCATGTCGCATCCCGATGAGGATCATTATGGTGGACTGACGCCGATTTTCGCCAATCCCAAGCTGCGCTTCAACCGCATCTTTCACAATGGTATCGTCGAACGGCCGATTGATCCGGCCGACAAAATTGCCGGTCTGGAGTATGGCGCGAACGAGGACATCGGGGGGTATGTGACCGTCGGCGGGCGCAAGCATCTGTGGGAGCTGATCCACAGCGATGCCGAAATGAAAGCGCTGGTGCTCAAACATCCGACCACCACCAAAAGGCTGCTCACCGCGTTCCGCACCGCCATTACCAACAGCCCCAATGTGGATATTCGTTCGCTGTCGGTGCGCGACACCGCACTCCCCGGCTTTGGCGCGCCGGATACGCCGCTATTCTCACTGCTCGGTCCGGCGGGACTTGATGCAAGCTTCGATGGTCAGACCCGCTATTGCCTCGCGCGGCTTGGTAATGAAGGCGTGACCAAGAATGGCCACTCGGTAGTTTTCCGGATGACCTTTGGCAGGCTGTCGATGCTGCTAGGCGGCGATCTGAACACCGAATCCGAGGATCATCTGGCGCGTGAGCATCTGGGCCTAACGGTCGGTTTGTCCGATCTGTGGGGCAATGCCGAAAAGCTCCGCCGCAAGGGACCCGGCCGCACCCCTGCGGAAGAGACGAAACTGCAAAGCCTGATGGTGTCGTTGCGCGACGCGGTGACGGCGGGCCGGACCAAGTTTCGTGTCGATATTGCCAAGGCCTGCCACCACGGCAGCCATCATTTTACTGAGCCTTTTTTGCAGATGATCGATGCCACGGCGACGATTATATCGAGCGGCGATGCCGAACCGCATAGCCATCCACGTCCCGACGCTCTCGGCGCCTTTGGCAAATATGGGCGCGGGCCACGACCGCTGATTTTCTCAACCGAGCTCGCACGCAGCACCCGCGAATCCAGTCCCTTGTCGCGGTACATCAAAATCATCGCCGATTTTCAGACCCGGCTTGACGCTGCGCCGAGCGAAGCCGACCGCAAGATCATCCAGAAAGAAATGGACATGCACCGCGACCGGCACGTCGCGGTTTACGGCATGATCACGGTCCGAACCGACGGCGATCTGGTCATCCTGGCCCAGAAACTGGAGGAACGCGCGGGTCAACAAAATGGGACATCCACGAACTGGTTTGGAATGATGCCTTTGGCGAATATGAATATCATCCCAAGAGCGGGCACTGAGACCGGGGTGGCACAAAAACGGTAGGCATTGCGCCGACGCGCCATTCGCGCTCTAATCGGGTTTATGCCCGCCGTCCGTCTCTTGCGCAGCGACACGCTGTTCACGTCCGACCAGTGGACGACGATCACGCGCGTGTCGCCCTCCGTGTCGGTCAGGTTCACGTAGAGCTTGCGGTTCTCGGCGAACCGCGGATGAAACGCGAGGCCGAGCAGGCCTTGCTCCTCGAGGACCCCGGCTACCACGACTCGTGGCGGACCTAGGGACGTTGGCAGAGCCAGGGTCGGACAGACCCTAGGGGCCGCTGCGCAGCTCGGCGAGGCGGAGCCAACGACCTTCGGCGCTGG
>JAAUPH010000267.1 GCA_012035435.1 Sphingopyxis sp.
CTTGAAAAGCTTTGGCTAACGCTTGTGCTCCTTCGTTTTCTAATCGATTGCGCCCAGCGATGAATTGTTTCAGCGCAAAACTTCTTGCCGCCAGCAGCAACACTCTTATTGTGGCAGGAAATTAACGCTTCAGCCAATAACTAGATCAAAATCAATTACCCAGACTCATATCGATTGCTCGTTACTTTGCCGCCCATACTGCCCATGCCACAGTTGTTCAGACGAAGTTCTTCCAGCGTATAGCAAGCGGGCGAGGAGAGAAAACTTTCCAGTCCTTTGACACCGATCGGACCAAAGGCATTGTCACTGAGATTGAGTTCGACGATGCGTGCACCATTAGTCAGTAGGCTTTGTGTCAATTTAATCTAGATGATCATTTCGAATGGTCTGCGCAACGTTCGAACGGTTCCGCGAAGCGAAGCGCCTACGCGGCAGTAATGCCCCGAGGCTACACGATCTACCCTCGAGCGCCGGGTTTTCTACACCAAAGGCGTCCAAACCGGAGTCTAGTTCGTGGGGCTCTCGACGGTCGGCGGACGACCATCGTCGACCGGCGGCGGGACCGGCGGGGCGCCACCACCGAGAACGTCACCGCGGCGTTCAAGATCATCCTGAAAGACCCGGCGGTCGAGGGCATCCTCGTCAACATCTTCGGCGGGATCATGAAGTGCGACGTGATCGCCAACGGCATCGTGCAGGCCGCGAAGGACGTGAACCTGCAGGTTCCGCTGGTCGTGCGTCTGGAAGGCACCAATGTGGCTGAAGGCAAGGCGATTCTCGAGAATTCCGGCCTCGCCATCGTCAGCGCCGACAATCTGGGCGATGCCGCGCAGAAGATCGTGGCGGAAGTGAAGAAGGCGGCCTAACAACCCGGCGGGCAGGGAGTTTTGGATGTTTCAGCTGGCAGTGATCATCGTCATCGTGGTCGCGTTGATCCTGATTCAACGAAACTTCTCGGACGCCGCAGCCTCTGACGACCTCTCGAAACTTTCGAAGGGTAAGCTAAAGCAGAACATCGCTTACGCCCGGATGATTGTGAAGAACAATACAGACGAGCAAAAGCGGGCTGAGGCGCCCACACGATCGAAAGGTTGCAGGCTGAACTGGACCGGCGGCAGGCTGAATAGGCCTGCCGTCACTCACGCGACTCCGTTGACCGGTCAGCAGCGCAGCACACGGGCGCTGTTGTGAAAGGGGCTGCACGATTTCAGGAGCTTGGATCATGAAAATAGCGCGGAAAATGGGCTTGGGGCTGGCGATGCTGGCATTCCTTTCCCCATCCCAGCTCTTGGCTGAACCCATCGGCAAGGTTCGCGGGCCGTTCGACAAGTTCAGGCAATTCACGTCGCATTTCGAATTCAGTGTTCCCCGCGATATCTCCGCGGTGCGCCAATGCGTCGTGAATGAGATAGAAGCAGATGCACGGGCACGATCGAAGTCCGCGCCCAAATTCAAGTCGAAGCTTTCAAAAAAGGGCAATATGTCCGTTGAGAAGCTGACCTGGAAGGGCAAGACGGACTGCGGGCTACTCCTACGAGGACGAGGTCACCTTTTCGTCCGGGATCGGGTGGACGCACGTCGATATCGACAACCTGTTCTACAGCCTCAATCAGGAGACCGACCGGTTCGAAAATGCCGTGGTCGCGTTTCATTCGCGCTGCGGCCTCGCGCTTGGGGAGGCATTCCCGGAAGACATGCCTCGTCCACTGGCCTGGACCCAGAAGGCCGACGATGTCGAACTTACAGCCGCCGCGACGAAAACGGTCGGCACGATGGTGCAATGCGTCGGCTTGATCGACGAAGATCTGGGCGGTGCACGGATTTCGACGACATTGGAAGCCGACCATCTGGGCGCTTTCTATGCTTATTACATATTGAATTACGCCAATATGGGCGCAACGCAGCGTCAGAATTATGCGGTAAAGATTTCCCCCGACCGACACCGGTACACGCCTGGAGCTTGTGGCGCCTGACGTGTCCCTTGGTTCGGGCGATCCGGCTGAACTGCGCAGGGAAAATTATGCCGCAATGCAGATTGAAAAATGCGGTGGAGTCTTCGACGAGCGGCAGACGAACTGAGCTTTTTTGGTGGCAATTCGTCACGGTTGCTACAGCGTATCGCATACCGGACGGGACTGATCGCGTATCAATCTCGACCGGCCACATCGCCGCCCTCGCTCGCTTGACGTTTACGTAAACGCAAGCTAGGCGGACGGCCAAGGCGCAAGTGCGTCACGTGATTCTTTGAGAGGAAGGACAAATCCCATGAAGATCCTCGTCCCCGTCAAGCGGGTGATCGATTACAACGTCAAGCCGCGGGTCAAGGCCGATGGCACGGGCGTTGACCTTGCCAACGTCAAGATGAGCATGAACCCGTTCGACGAGATCGCGGTCGAAGAAGCCATCCGCCTCAAGGAAAAGGGCGCGGCGACTGAAATCGTCGCTGTCAGCGTCGGCCCGGCAAAGGCCGCTGAAACGCTCCGCACTGCGCTCGCGATGGGCGCCGACCGGGCGATCCTGATTGAGACCGATGAAGAGGTCGAGCCGCTGGCGGTTGCCAAGATCCTCAAGGCTATCGCCGATGAAGAAGCCCCCGGCCTCGTCATCCTCGGCAAGCAGTCGATCTCGGACGATTCAAACCAGACCGGCCAGATGCTCGCCGCGCTGATGGGCCGTCCGCAGGGCACCTTCGCCAACACTGTCGAAGTGGATGGTGACAGCGTGATCGTGAAGCGCGAAGTCGATGGCGGTCTGCAGACCGTGAAGCTGGCGATGCCCGCAATCGTCACCACCGACCTGCGCCTGAACGAGCCGCGCTATGCCTCGCTGCCCAACATCATGAAGGCCAAGCAGAAGCCGCTCGCGGTCAAGACTGCGGCCGATTACGGCGTCGATCTGACCCCGCGTCTCAAGACCCTCAAGGTCGCCGAGCCGCCGGTGCGTCAGGCTGGCGAAAAGGTCGCCGACGTCACCGCACTGGTCGAAAAGGTCAAGGCGCTCGGCATCGCGTAAGCTTTTGGTTTGCCCGGGTGCCGTTCGTGTCGAGCGAAGTCGAGACACATCTGCGCCAAGCCTCTCGACTACGCTCGAGGCGAACGGGCATAGGGATTTGAAAGGATTATCAGATGAAGACTCTGGTTCTCGTCGAACATGACAACACCAAGGTGCATGACGCGACGCTCGCGGTGGTCACCGCTGCATCGAAGCTGGGCGAAGTTCATCTGCTGGTCGCGGGCCACAATTGCGGTTCGGTCGCCGAAGCGGCCGCCAAGATTGCCCACTTCATGGCACTTGTCGCCCGCTCGGTTGCGGTCCGGTCAGAAGTTCCCGACTACGTCGCTCAGGCTGCTCCGGCACAGGGGCAAATTCGCGCGGCGATGCGAGCCTACCTCGGCACGATTCCCGACTACACGCGCGAAGACCTCAAAGGCGTGCTCCTGGCTGGGGTGCGGCCAGACAGCGCGGCAGAGAAAGCCGGCTTCCACCAGGGCGATCTCCTGATCGAACTCGATGGCCACAAGATCGGCAGCATCCACGATTTTGTCTACGTCCTGCGCCAGGCCAAACCCGGCGATCGCAATCACCGGACTGGCCAAATTGCCCACGGCAATCCACAACAACGCCCAAATCACCACCAGGGCAAAGGTGCCATCCTGACGGCGCAGCAGCATCAAGAGTCCCAATTCTGCGGCAACGCCCATCATCACCACCGTCCAGAGCACAGGAGACAGGCCCCAGCCCCCCCAGCCCCGACTAAACAACGTCAGCGCCACATTCAGCACCGTCGCGATGCTAATCCAGCCGAAATACAAGCTGAGTCGGACGGTGGGATCAGCTCCAGCGCTACCGCCCGAGGAACGAGCGGGGGACGAGGCTGGCTCCAACTGCGGGCATTGATCCGCAAATACAAGGCCAGCAGCAGCAGCAAAATCTCTACCATGGCAATGAGGGCCAGGACAAATTGCTGATTGAGAAATAAGTAAATCCAAAGGCACTGGGCCAGGCTCGCCAGCACCAAAAAGTAGCTATGGGGAGACAGCTTGCGATTACGCCATTGGGACGGGCGTAATTGGTAAACGCCAAAAGCAATTAAACCAACGTAGATCAAGCCCCAAATCGAAAAGGCCCAGCTAGCCGGGGTCAACAGCACATCGGCAAACACCGTATTCGACAATTCACCGACATTTTACGCCGCCGGGGGGATTGACATTGCTGTAGCCATTGACAGCGAT
>JAAUPH010000268.1 GCA_012035435.1 Sphingopyxis sp.
GAGGACGTGTTGAAGGAAGCTAAGTTGCATATCTCTAAGGAAAGTTCATTGAAGCTCGCGCTTGATGGGACGACCGTAGTCGTCACGGGGCGGGTTTTCCCTCCATCCGAATCTCTTCGCGAGAGCACCGAAGAGATTCTTTCGAAGGCTTACGATGCGGTCGAGCGCGAGAAACAGCGCAAAGACGCCGCCCACAACTCCCTTGTCGAACAATACGCGAAGGCGGCGGGAGTCCCAGTGGTGGAGGACTGACGTTTTAGCGCCGCTGAAGGCCCTCGCATACCTAGAGCCTGTCCCAAAACTGGGTAATTTTAAGTTGGGGGTGGCTGATTCCTCGATTCGGGGTCAACCCTGCTCGGGCCGTGCTTCGATTACCTTACGATTACCTTATTTCTGACGGAATTGCTCTGCTAGCGGTGCGGCATACAGGCCTTTGTTCGACTTCGAGGCACGGCTCCGCTCCCGGTCTTCTCTGGCCGGCTCTTCTCGTGCCCATGGATCGGACCTAGCGAGTCGAGTTCAAGCCGCTTCGGGTATCTTTTCCTCAATTTCGTCTTCTACTTCGGCCTTCTCAAGCCGTGCTAGAATCCAGAGGTTGTGACTCAGCACCGCCCATCCCACCAGCAGTTCACGATGCTCAAATCCCTTGGCGCGTGCGGGCTTGCCCATGAAGTCACGTATGAGGATGCTTACCCGGGCTTCGGTTCCGGCTCGGCGTTTGAGGCCTTCACGCATGCCGGGTTCGTTTTCTAATCGTTCGGCAAGTTCGCTGGGGTTTCGCGGACATAATCCGCTGCGGATTCCCTGATCAGCGGCGACCTGGCCCGCGTGAGACGTTGCGGTGATGGCCGATGTTCGCGCGTGTTCCTCGATCATACACGCAATGGACGCCGACGCTGGTGTGAAATGGCCACCTGCGGAAACCGCGCCAAAGCGGCGCGGTTGCTGAGCACCACCGAGCGGATTTTCAACTACAAAGTCCGCAAACACGCGGTCGATGCCGACCGTTCCGGTAACGGTGAGGCCAATCTCCGAGCCATGCGCCTTGCCGTCCTCGGGCAGCAACTCCGCGAGTTCAGTGCGCACACCGAGCAGGTCGCGCAACGTATTCTCGTATTCCACGCGGTTGAGCCGGCGCAGCGTCTCAGTGCGGCCGGGGTTGGGTTGGGCACGCGCAGCCGCATCGAGCGGGGCCACGAGTTGCGCGACGATCTGATCGTAAGTCGCATCATCGGGCCGCGGCTCCCCGACCGGCGGCATCTGGCGATGGTTGAGTTTGCGAACGACTCGCTCCCAGGCCTCGGAATCGCGGACGGGATTTTTCAGGTCCAGCTTCTCGAGCGAGAGATTGCCCTTCCTCGTGCCATCGTCGTGGCAGTCGAAGCAGTAGGTTTCAAACACCGCCGCCGCATCCGCTTCCGCGGCGATCACGCGCACTGCGCTGCCGACGGCCAGCAGGCAGCCGATCATGCACGCGGTCAGAGTCCCCGCGACGGACGAGGTCGGAGAGCAGGCGAGCGTCGACACGTAACAACAGGGCATGGGGGGAGACTACAACGAGCGAGACGACAGCGCATGCGTCCGCGTCCGCGACATCGGCGGACGTCGATGCTCCGTTCAGCGGCAAAGAATCATGAAGATGTGCTGGTGTTGGTCGATCCGACGGACTATTCCAGAGTGTTGGATGCCATCAAGGGAGATACCGTGACGCGCACGCTGCGCCGTGAATTGGCCATGAAGGTGTTCCAGCATACCGCGCGTTACGACGGGTTGATCACCGGATATTTGGAGAGACAGGTGCAGGCTGGAGAGATGAAGTTCCCCAAGGTGCTGTCGCTCCAGTTTGAGCTGGCAGAGACGCTCCGCTACGGCGAAAATCCGCATCAGCAGGGCGCGTTCTACCGCGAACTAAGTTCAAATGAGCCGTCGGTCTCTCGCGGCACGATCTTGCACGGCAAGGCGATGTCCTATAACAACTTTCTCGACGCCAACTCGGCGCTCGAGGTGGCCAAGGAATTCGACGAGACCGCTGTGGCCATCATCAAACACAAGCCGCACTGCATAGCGGCCGACGGGTTCGGCGCGGGTGATGAGAACATCTGATTTGCCCCGGACCATTTGTTTTTGCGCCGCAGAATGACCTTGCACCTCCGCGGATGGGCTCTCGACCCTTAAAAGTTCAAAGCTGATGTCAAAATTGGCCCCATCATCAAAGGCAATCGACAGGACACGGGCGTTGCGTCGGATCGATAGTTTCAACGGCCATGGTGGCGTTGCCGGCAACGCGCTCATTCATCGCTGCCAAGTTCACGGGCTTCCCCCGCCAACATGATGGGAACACCATCACGAATGGGATAAGCCAGACGCGCAGATTTGGAAATCAGTTCATTTTTCAGCCCATCATACGTCAAAGGCGTACGCGTGGCTGGGCAGACCAGTATTTCCAAAAGGCGAGGATCGATTTCACGGGGTTTGGTTTGCGTCATTGAATGGGCCTTTCCCCGTCATCTGTGTCATCATCATGCCCGCCTTGATCCATATTCATCAAGGCAATCAACACGTCACGACGGTCATCAATGGTGCAGGCCTCCAAAAGGGCTTGCTTTTCAATCGGCACAAATGGGCACAATGCTGATAGGGCATTGACCAGTGGTTCGGCTTGCGCTTCATCAATCGAGGACCAATCGGCATTGAGATTGTTGCGTTCGAGATAATTGCGCAAGGCCTCCAACAAGCCAGAGCGATCAAATCCCTCAAAAGATCGGGGAATTTTGAGGTCAGCCTCGAAACTTTTCCAATCGGCTACAATTTGGCGATAAGGTGTTTGAACCTGATATTCACGCGCGACCACGAAACGGCAAATGCCTGTTAAAGGTGATGAGATACCGCCCGTCATCGGTTTCTGCAAATGCAGTGATCTTGCCCACGCAACCCACGCGCGACAATCCAGGCTTTTCAGGGTCGCCACTGCCATCGGGTTGTATCATCCCGATCAAGCGATTCCCCGACAGCGCGTCGTCAATCATATTGAGATAGCGCGGCTCAAAAATGTTAAGCGGCATTTGTCCACGGGGAAACAAAAGCGCGCCAGTCAGGGGAAACACAGGAATGGTTTCAGGCAGGTCTGCGGGCTTGCGATATACATAACCTGCCATCATCGCACACACTCCCTGATGTTATTGAGATGTCTCATGAAAACAATATGGCCGATAAGCGGCGACGTCCATTGCGGGCAATTTCTGACATCGGACCCACGGCCTCAAAAACTGTCAAAAGCTGCTTGCGCGCGGCATCTTCATTCCATTTGGGATCGCGCGCGATAATCTCCAAAAGCGCATCGCATGCCCCGCCATATCGCCGACACCGATGCGCGCCATGGCAAAATTATAGCGTGCTTGATGGTCATCAGGATCAGCGGCAACAGCAGCAGCAACTTGGGCAGCATCATCGACTTGAGCAGCAGCATCCATCAAGGACAATTGCGCCAGCAGCGCCACAACATCGGGGTCTCTTGCTTTATCCTTGGGCACAGCACCAATCAATTCACGGGCACGCTCGCTATCCCCGCCCAAAAGATAACAGCGCGCCGAAACCTGCGATCACTTTTGGGTTGTCAGGGTCGAGACTGGCGGCTTGCGCATAGGATTGGCCGCCCCACCAATATCGCCCAGCAGATAGCGATTCAGCCCCCGCCACCAGATATCCTCAATACCCGACGGCGTTTCGCCCACCAAACGCTCAACAAAAGGCTTTAATCTGGCTTTCAGGCTGTGCACCCATAAAACCGTCGACAGGCTTGCCATCCTTGAACGCAAAAACAGCGGGAATGGATTGCACGCGCAATTGCCCCGCATAGGCAGGGTTTTCGTCGATATTGATTTTAACCAGTTTCACCTTGCCCTTGGCAGCGGTTACAACTTTTTCGATCACAGGCGTCAATGTTCGGCATGGACCACACCATGGCGCCCAAAAATCAACAATCACAGGCGTGTTCATGGATGTATTGACCACATCGGCCATAAAATTCTGATCATTGCCTTCAATGATGATGTCGCCACCACTGCCACCTTGTGATGGTGTTGGTTTGGAGGCGTTTAGTCCGATAATAGCCATCACAATTTCGCGCTGGTCCGCGCGCCTTCTTTTACTGTGCCAGATGTCGCCCTTGAAATGGGCGCACAGGCCTCACCCTGCAAGGCTTAAAAGACGTGCGACGGGC
>JAAUPH010000269.1 GCA_012035435.1 Sphingopyxis sp.
GATACCGGGACGCCCGCGCCGATCATCTCCCCCGCCGCCCGCACCAGATGGCAAGAACGCGGGGGAAGTCCCATTCGCAGCGCTGCAGCATATGCGAACAAAGCGCGAATATGCGAACCGCCGCGTGTAGAAAAGCGATTTTTTTTTGGGGGGGGGGGACGGTTGGAATGTTGGGGGGTGAGCAAACCGTCCGCTTTATACCTGAACTGCCTTCAAAGCGGACGCGGTAGGGCGAAAATATCACGCTCTAATCCGTCGGGAAACGTCTCGCGCAAAATTTGAGTACCGCCCAGTTTTTCGACAAGCTTTCTCGCCGCAACGTTCTCGTCGTTCATGTGAGTCTCGACCAGATTCCAACCCAACGCATTGTAGCCAAACGCTACAGCCGCGCGCGAAGCTTCGAGCGCATAGCCGTGTCGGCGCGCTGCCGGGATGATCCACCACGTGAGCTCCGATCTCGGATAGCCTTCAGGCCACCAAAGACCGCAACCACCAATCATCAGTCCAGTGCTGCGCTCAATAACTGACCACCGGCCATAGCCGCGCAATGCCCAATGACCTATGTCAGTGGCAAGCACCCGCCATGCGCGGTCTGCTTCCATTGGGCCACCATAGAAATGCGATGCCTCGGCATCCGCAAAGAAATTCCGATACACCGGAAAGTCCTCGCTCTTGGGTCGTCGAAGATCGAGACGCTCCGTTTTCAAAATGGGTATCTGCTCTTGAACTGTCATAACGAACGACAGCTTATGACGAACATCGATTTACACGTAAACATCGGAAACTTTATCGTGTCCTGCCATTCCCTATCCCGTCACCCCGACCACCGAGCCGGGGTCCCGCTTCTTTGTTCAGGCATTCAGCCTGTCGTACAGGTCCTGCCAATCCGGGTTACCCTTTTCGATTAGCGCGAATTTCCAGTCGCGGTGCCAGCGCTTGACGCGCTTTTCATAGGCGATGCAGGCGTGGATATCCTCGCCATATCCTGCCCAGACCAGCCGGTGCAGACCGTAGCGCCGGCAGTGATCCGATCCGCTGCCGTTCCGGTGTTGGTCGATGCGCGCCGTCAGATCGGCTGTCACGCCCACATACATGGTGCCGCGATAGCGATCCGCCATGATGTAAACCCAGCCGCCCTTTGCCATGGTTGCAGAGAAGAGGAAGCGGGACCCCGGGTCAAGCCCGGGGTGACGATGAAGGAGGGGCAGGTTTCGGACTTGGTGCGGGAGTCGCTAACGACAGCAAAACTTGTCGGTGACTGTCGTTACCTCGTCACCCGGCTCCCGAGCCGGGTGACGGAGATGGCGCTGGGATGGCGGGACTTGGGGCGGGTTGGCTTAGCTCCCCTTACCCCTTTTTCAAATGCCGCCGCCCGAGCAGTTCGGCGATCTGCACCGCGTTGAGCGCTGCGCCCTTGCGCAGATTGTCGCTGACGCACCAGAAGGCCAGGCCATTATCGACGGTGCTGTCGTCGCGCACACGGCTGACGAAAGTGGCGTAATCGCCGACGCATTCGACCGGGGTGATATAGCCTGCGTCCTCGCGCTTATCGACCAGCATCACGCCGGGGGCTTCGCGCAGGATGCGCTGGGCGTCTTCGGCGCTCAATTCCTCTTCAAATTCGACATGGACGGCCTCTGAATGGCCGACGAACACGGGCACGCGGACGCAGGTGGCGATGACCTTGATCTTGGGGCCCATGATTTTCTTCGTTTCGACGACCATCTTCCATTCTTCCTTGGTCGATCCATCGTCGAGGAAGCTGTCGATGTGCGGGATGACGTTGAAGGCGATCTGCTTGGTAAACTTCTGCACATCCTTTTCATCGCCGACGAAAATCTGGCGCGTCTGGTTCCACAGTTCGTCCATGCCCGCCTTGCCCGCGCCGCTGACCGACTGATAGGTGGCGACGACGACGCGCTTGACCGTCGCTACGTCGTGGAGCGGCTTTAACGCCACCACCATTTGCGCGGTCGAGCAATTGGGGTTGGCGATGATGTTTTGCGCTTGTACCCGTCGATGGCCTCCGGGTTCACCTCTGGCACGATCAGCGGCACGTCGGGGTCCATGCGGTAGAGCGACGAGTTGTCGATCACGACGCAGCCCGCTGCGGCGGCGCGCGGGGCGTGGATTTTCGTGGCGTCCGACCCGATGGCAAAGATCGCCATGTCCCAGCCGGTGAAATCGAAATTTTCGATATTCTGGCACTTCACGGTTTTGCCGCTGTCGCCGAGTTCGATGTCTTCGCCCTGGCTGCGCGACGAGGCGAGCGCGGCGAGCGCAGCGATCGGGAATTCGCGTTCCATCAGGATGGCGAGCACTTCGCGCCCGACATTGCCCGTGGCACCCGCAACGGCGATCCGATAACCCATTTAGAAATCCTGTCTTTTAATTGCCCCGCCTGCCGTGAGCTTGTCGAAGGGTCGTCCTTCTCTTGTCGTCAGAAGAAGGACAGTGCTTCGACAAGCTCAGCACAAAAGGGTTTGGATGGATTGGCGTGTTAAAATGAAAACGGCCGGACCCGCTGTAGTGCGGAACCGGCCGTTTGTGGAAGCTGTATCAGCTTGGGTCGGGGGAAGGCTCCCTTTATCCCTTGGCTGCATCCGACCGGTTGTCGCGGCGCTCGGCAATACGTGCCGATTTACCAGTTCGACCGCGCAGATAGTAGAGCTTTGCACGGCGGACGGCGCCCTTGCGGACGACGGTGATGCTGTCGATGTTGGGCGAATAGAGCGGGAAGACGCGCTCCACGCCTTCACCGAACGACATTTTGCGCACGGTGAAGTTCGATCCCATGCCCTTGTTCGAACGCGCGATGCACACGCCTTCGAAATTCTGGACGCGGGTGCGTTCGCCTTCGACCACTTTCACGCCGACCTTCAGCGTGTCGCCAGGGCGGAATTCGGGGGCGGTCTTGCCAGCCTTGGCAATTTCTTCGGCTTCAATCGTCTGGATGAGGTTCATGACCCTCTAGTCCTTTTTCTCACGCCGCGCGCCAGAGGCAGGTCGGGCCCGAGCGCCGATGTGGCGCTCCCAAAGGTCCGGCCTGCGTAACCGTGTATGATCCTCTGCCTGTTGTTTCCGCCAGGCAGCGATCTTCGCATGATCCCCCGATCGCAGCACTTCGGGGATCGTGCACCCTTCCCAATCATAGGGGCGGGTATAGTGCGGATATTCGAGCAAACCGTGTTCAAACGATTCGTCATCCCCACTGGAAGCCGCGCCCATTACGCCGGGAAGCAGCCGAATGCAAGCATCGAGCAGCATCAAGGCGCCAACCTCTCCCCCCGACAGGATGATGTCGCCCATGCTGACCTGTTCGATCTGGGGACGGGCTTCGAAGAGGCGCTCGTCGAAGCCCTCGAACATAATATTCCGGTATCGATTATCGATTACCCCAGAGAAGATGGCACGGGTACTTTTTCAGAACTGATTCCGCTGCTGGATGGAGCTTATTTTAACACGGCTAGCGAAACACTCAATTTATTCGATTTGCCCAATCTCAACCAATTCGATGAGGAAATTCAAGAACAACGTCTCAACGACTTTAAAGACAGTTTGCTGGAAATTCTGCTGACGATCGTCACTGGCACGGGATCGGAAGTAACCAACAAACAAGAAATGCGATCGATCCTCGTATTAGCGATGACGGCATTTTTTAAAGAAGCTCAAATTCAAGATCGCTATTATGCTGCCAATACCGATGGATTTGGTTCGATTGCATGGCAAAAATGCCTACTCTTCAAGATTACATCGAATTTTGCACGCTCCAGCGACTCAAACTCGACAATCCATCAAATTCGTTACTCGAAGCGATCGGATACATCAATCTCCGCTTAAAAGGCTTTATCAATACCAAAATTGGCAAAACTCTAAGCAACCCCAGCTCATTTAAAATAGAAGCCCAAATTTTTGCCATCGCATTAGCCAATCTTAACAACCAAGAAGATGCGGTAATTGTTGCCATGGCTACAAATCTAGTAATTCTCCGCCGCAGCTTGGGATTCGATCGCAGCATCGTTTTTATCGATGAAGCCCCTATTCTGTTTACCTTTGAGGCGATCGCCAAGCAAATTGCCTTCTACTTTGCCGCAGGCGGGAAAATGGGCATTACGGCGATCCTATCTGCCCAAGAACCAAGTTCCATCGCCCAATCGCCGCATGGTGCAAAAGTGTTTGCCAGTATGGATGCAATTTTAATCGGGCGCATCAAACA
>JAAUPH010000270.1 GCA_012035435.1 Sphingopyxis sp.
GAGGCGCTCGCCCGCGAGGTCGCCGGGGTGGCTGGGCGCGACCGTTTTCGCCTGTTGCTCGACCTTGCCCCCCGGATATTGCTGCGCATCGGCCGTGAGCGCGGCGGGGCGGGGAGTGCGGAATTGCTCGCTGCTTGGGATCAGGTTCAGGCGATTGGGCGCACGGCGCTGTCGGGATCCTATGACCCCACGATGGTCGCCTTTGAAATCGGCAATAGTTTTGCCGCGCTCGGCGGGTCAGCAGCAGGAGGAGCGGCTTCCCCTTCGCGCGCATAACGGTTAGAGCGCGGGGCATGAGCGATCCTTTTTATATCACGACGGCCATTAGTTACCCCAACGGCCGCCCACACATCGGCCATGCCTATGAGGCGATCGCGACCGACGCGATCGCCCGGTTCCAGCGCATGATGGGCCGCGACGTGCGGATGATCACCGGAACCGATGAACATGGGCTAAAAATGGTGCAGACCGCGCGCGACGCCGGGGTTGGCACACAGGCACTCGCCGATGAAATGTCATCTTACTTCAAAGATATGTGTGGCAATTTGAATGTCGCATATGATGCCTTCAAACGCACCAGCGAACCGCATCATCATGCCGCGAGCATCGCGCTGTGGGAGGCGATGGAGGCGAGCGGCGACCTGTATCTCGACCGCTATGAAGGCTGGTATTCGGTTCGCGATGAGGCTTTCTACGACGAAAGCGAGCTGGCCAATGGGGAAGGGGGCGAGCGCCTGTCTCCGCAGGGGACGCCGGTTGAATGGACCGCCGAGGAAACCTGGTTTTTCCGCCTCTCGGCTTATCAGGACCGGTTGCTTGCGTTGTACCGCGAGCATCCCGACTTTATCCGCCCCGAAAGCCGTCGCAACGAGGTGATCCGCTTCGTCGAGAGCGGGCTGCGCGATCTCAGCATTTCTCGTACCAGTTTTGACTGGGGCGTGCCGGTGCCGGGGTCGCCGGGGCATGTCATGTATGTCTGGGTTGATGCGCTGACGACCTATTTGTCCGCGCTGGGCTATCCCGACAAGGACAGCGATTTTGGACGGTTCTGGCCTGCGAATGTGCATATCATTGGCAAGGATATTGTGCGTTTTCATGCGGTTTACTGGCCAGCCTTCCTGATGTCTGCCGGGCTGCCGTTGCCGCAGCAAATATTCGGCCATGGTTTCCTGTTGGCCAGAGATGGCGGAAAAATGTCCAAATCCGCGGGAAATGTCGTCGATCCAATGGCGCTGTCACAGGCGTTCGGCGTCGATCCGCTGCGATATTTCCTGCTGCGCGAAATTAGCTTCGGCCAAGATGGTAGCTATAGTGCCGAAGCGATTGTCACGCGCGTCAACGCTGAGCTTGCCAATGGTTTCGGCAATTTGGCGCAGCGAACATTGTCGCAGATTTTCAAGAATCTGGACGGCTATCTTCCCGCCATTCATGGCCATACGCCTGAAGATGAAGCATTGTTCGCGACCGTTGGCGGAATTATCGGCAAGACCATGCCCGCGGCCTATACCGATCTTGCCATGTCGCAGGCGCTGGAGGCTTGGATGCAGGCGGTTTTTGCGTGCAATGCCTATATTGATGCGCAGGCGCCCTGGGCACTTCGCAAGACGGACCCCGAACGCATGGAAACGGTGCTCGCTACGTTGTTCATCTGTATCGCGCAGCTCTCAGTCGCGGTTCAGCCGGTCATCCCGGCGAGCGCGGCGCGGCTGATGGACCAGATGGGCGTGGCCGAAGCGCTGCGAAATCCGGATGCCATCACCAGCCGCTGGTACTCGTCGCTCGCCGAGAGCGAATTTCGCTTGGCGGCGCCGCAGGGTCTGTTCCCGCGCCTCGAATTGCCCGCGGACGAGACCGTCGGATGATCGTCGATTCGCATTGCCACCTCAATTACAAGGGCCTCGTCGAGCGGCAGGACGCCGTTTTGGCGCAGGCGCGCGCAGCCGGGGTAGGGGCAATGCTCAACATCTCGACGCGGGAAAGCGAGTGGGATGAGGTGGTTGGGCTTGCCGAAGCCGAGCCGGATGTCTGGGCCTCGGTCGGCATTCATCCGCATGAGGCCGATGCGCATGTCGGGGTCGATACCGCCAAGCTGGTGGAACGCGCCGCCCATCCGCGTGTCATCGGGATTGGCGAGACCGGGCTTGATTATTATTATGATCACAGCGACCGGGCGCAACAACGCGCTAGCTTTCGCGAGCATTTGGCCGCAGCGCGCGACACCGGCCTGCCCGTGATAGTCCACACCCGCGATGCCGAAGCCGATACCGCCGAGATTTTGCGCGATGAAATGGGGAAGGGCGGCTTTGGCGGCGTGATCCATTGCTTCACCGCCAGCGCCGAATTTGGGCGCATCGCGCTCGACCTGGGCTTTTACATTTCGCTGTCCGGGATTGTGAACGTTCAAAAACGCCCATGACCTTCAGGCGGTCGCAAAATGGGTTCCCGAAGATCGGTTGCTGGTCGAAACCGACGCGCCCTTCCTTGCCCCCGTGCCGCATCGCGGCAAGGCTGGGGAGCCCGCCTTTGTCGCAGATACGCTGGCCTTTGTCGCGAAATTGCGTGGTCAGACTGCCGCCGAATTGGCTGACGTCACGACGGATAATTTCTACCGTCTGTTCAGTAAAGCGGTGCACCCGTCGCCGGGCATATGCTGAAGGTTCGCATATTGGGCTGCGGAACGTCATCAGGCGTGCCGCGTATCGGCAATGATTGGGGGCAATGCGACCCCGCAAATGTCCGCAATGCCAGGACGCGGTCATCGATCCTGGTCACGCATGGTGAATATCGGCTGCTGGTCGATACCAGCCCCGACATGCGGCAACAGCTGCTGTCCGCCCAGGTTTCGACCATCGATGCCGTCATCTGGACGCATGATCATGCCGATCATTGCCACGGCCTCGACGATCTTCGCCAAGTTTCGCATAACCAGCGGGCGCCGGTGCTATGTTATGCGCGTGAACCCGTTCTGGACCGGCTCCACCGGCGGTTCACCTATGCCTTTGATGGCAACTTCGGCTATCCTCCGCTGATAGAGGCGCAACCCTTGCTCGATCAGCAACGGATGGGCCCATTTGATGTCAGCGCGATCGAAATGCCGCACGGTCCAGTTCAGGCTAGCGGATTGCGTTTCAGCAATGGGACGCACAGCATTGGATACGCAACGGATTTTTCAGAGTTCACCGATGCCATGGTCGATTTCTTCCATGGCGTTGATCTGTTCATCATCGATGCGCTACGGCGCTATCCGCATCCGACGCATCCGCATCTCGCCATGACGCTGGATGGCGTCAGGCGTTGCGGCGCTCTACGCGCAGCGCTTGTTCATATGGACAACACGATGGATTATGATGATCTGTGCGGAGAATTGCCCGACGGTGTCGAGCCAGGCTTTGACGGATTGGAGCTGTGGCCATGACCGGCGATGATTGGGTCAGAATCGCCTGGTTTGTGATGGCCATTATTTTGGTGTTCAGCGCGGTTGTCGCGCATCGTATCCCTGGGGGCACGATGCTGAAATGGTGGCTATTTGGGTTGTAATTTTTGCGGCCGTATTTCTGGTCATCTTTGCGTGGCAGGCTGTTACCTAAGCTTTCATTCAATTTTAATTTAACATAATATATATTATCGGAGTTATTCATGGCGACGCCGGACCAGTCCCCTATGACCGATAAGCGCGGCATCGATCGGCTGCTGGCAGTAATGCAGCGACTGCGCGATCCCGTCTCTGGTTGCGAATGGGATTTGGCACAGGACTTTGCCAGCATCGCACCATACACCATTGAAGAAGCCTACGAACTGGCCGACGCCATCAACGATGGCGATGCCGAACAGATCTGCGGCGAGCTTGGCGATGTGTTGCTGCAGGTCGTCTTCCACGCACAGATCGCGACCGACAGAGCGCTATTCGATTTCGATGCCGTGGCGCATGGGATTGCCGACAAGATGATCCGCCGCCATCCGCATATCTTTGGCGACCGGCATCATTTGCCACAGCGCGCGGCGTGGGAGGCGATCAAGGCGGAGGAGCGGCGAGCAGACGCCTCCAACACACACGGCGCGCTCGGGGGTGTCGCCAAGGCACTGCCAGCACTGAAACGCTCTGACAAATTGCAGGCGCGCGCGGCGCGGGTAGGTTTTGACTGGCCCGATATCGAAGGCCCGCGGGCCAAGGTTCAGGAGGAGTTAGCGGAACTGGCGGAAGCCAGCAGCAGCGCT
>JAAUPH010000271.1 GCA_012035435.1 Sphingopyxis sp.
GGCCTTGCTGCCACGTACGGCGGGAACACCGCCATCAACGGGCTGGTTGCCCGGACCCGCAGCGTTGCGGTTGGCCTGTCCGGCGAGCTTGGGATCGACGATGATCTTGTCCTCAATCGCGCCGCTGGTGACGGGGTCTTTGGACGTGAGCTCGTCGTTGAGCGTGTCGAGTTTGGCGCTGTCTTGCGGTTCGCGGCCGCATGCAGAGAGCAAAAGGGTCGAACCCAATGCTGCCGAAAGAACCCATTTGCTGCCGCGCATCATCGCTAACACTCCCTTAATCTTTGCATCGCGATGCCGGGGAATGGTTAAATTTGGGTAAGCAAAAAGCGTTAACAGGTAACACTTTATTCGCCAAAACTGTCCCGCGATGGGAATGGTGCGTTACACATCAAATCCCGGCCGCCGCGCACGCCATTCGGCGGCGCTTTGGGCCCATTTGTCAACCGGATGATCCTGATAGGGCGCAGGCATGCGGGTGGGGCCGACATTGACCGCACCCAGCCGCTTGGCGAGCGCCTGCGAGCGGACATTGTCCGGCGCGATGCAGTGCATCAACTCCTCCCAGCCGAGGAATTCGACCGCAAAGTCGCATGCGGCCACTGAGGCTTCGAACGCATAGCCCGATCCGGCGAATTGCGCACGAACGCCATAGCCGATTTCCTTGCCCGGCCAGCCTTCGGGCTCCCACGGCCCGACGCGGCCGACCCACGTGCCGGTGCCGCGTTCGATCACCGAAAACATCGAAAAGCCGCGGATGTGCCACGCGCCCGCCAGGCTGCACCATTGGCGCCATGCGGGCGAGGGCTCCATCACGCCGCCGATGAATTTGTTCGTATCTTCCTCGGTGCACATCTCGGCATAGGACGGGAAATCTTCGGGGCCGGGCGGGCGGAGAATGAGGCGCCGGGTGACCAAGAGCGGGCCGTTGAGCATGATTTTCCACTCCCAATTTGTCGCCAAGCGCGCGATATTTCGGCGGGCATAGGCCGATGCACCTTGTTTTGGAAGGGTGCGCATGCGACATTGGGCCTATGCTAAACATCCTTTCCATCCTCATCGGCGTCGTCGCCCTGATGCTCGCCATTCCGGCCACCATTCCCTTCTTTGGATGGGCGAACTGGATCATCCTGCCGATCGCCGGCTTTGGCTTTCTGCTGGGTCTGATGTCCGACAAGAAGTCGGGGCAAATTTTTTGCGGCGTCGTGATGGCCCTTTGCGCTCTGCGTCTGTTCATCGGTGGCGGGCTGATCTGATCCGATCATGGCGGATGAGGGGGGCAAAACCGCCGGGGACGGCCCGGATCGCGACGCATTGGCGCAGGCGGTTGGTGCTTATTTCATCTGGGGCTTCCTGCCCGTTTATTTCAATCTGATCAAAGCCGTGTCACCGCTGCAGGTGGTGGCGCACCGGGTGATCTGGTCGGTGCTATTGCTGCTGGGGATGCTCTATTTCCGCAAGCGTCTTGGCGCGCTGTGGGAGGCGTTGACGACGCGTCAGATGCTGCTGCCAATGGTCGCCACCGCGCTGCTGATCGGTGCGAATTGGCTCATCTATATCTGGGCGGTAACCAATGGCTTTGTCGCCGCGTCCAGCCTTGGCTATTTCCTCAATCCGTTGCTCAATGTGCTGCTGGGCTTTCTGTTTTTAAAAGAGCGGTTGACGCCGCTGCAATGGGTCGCGGTGGGGCTGGCAGGGCTGGGGGTCGCGATCATGGCAACGGGTGCGCTTGATGCGCTCGGCATTTCGCTATCGCTCGCACTGACATTCGGCGTTTACTGGTTGATTCGCAAGGTCGCGCCGGTGGGACCGATGGTCGGGCTTGCGGGTGAGACGATCATCCTGCTTCCTGCTGCGCTCGCGACGTTCGGCTGGTGGTGGATCGCCGGGACTGGGCAGTTCGGCACCCTGGGGCTGCAGACTGACGCGTTGCTGATCGCCAGCGGCGTGGTGACCGCTTTGCCGCTCCTGCTGTTCGCGTCGGCAGCACGGCGGATGAAATATGCGACGATCGGCCTTATCCAATATATCGGGCCGACGATCCAGTTTCTGCTGGCAATTTTTCTGTATCGTGAGCCGCTGACCACAACGCACTTTGTTACCTTCCCGCTGATCTGGGCGGGGTTGGTGCTGTACAGCTGGGACGCCTGGCGGCAGGCGCGGCTACAGGATCAGGCGCCAGCCTAATGTCTCCCCGGCGTGGAACGGGATGATTTCGGTGTCGCCCAGCGGCAGGCTGGCGGGCACCGCGACCGCGCCACGCTCAAGAGTGATGGTAGCTGCATTGACGGGCAGGCCATAGAAGGCGGGACCGTAGAGGCTGACGAAGCCCTCCAGCTTATCAAGCGCGCCCTCTTCGTCGAACACGGCGGCATAGCTTTCGATCGCGAAGGGCGCGTTGAAAATACCCGCGCAGCCGCAGGCCGATTCTTTTGCGCCGCGCGCATGTGGGGCGCTGTCGGTGCCGAGGAAATATTTGGAACTGCCTGACGTCGCTGCGGCTCGCAGTGCCAGCCGGTGCACTTCGCGCTTGGCGACGGGCAGGCAATAGGCGTGCGGCCGAATGCCGCCCGCGAACATCGCATTGCGGTTGATATGAAGATGCTGCGGGGTGATCGTCGCCGCGACATTCGGCCCGCTCGCCGCGACAAAGTCCACTGCGTCACGCGTGGTGATATGTTCAAACACGATCTTGAGGTCCGGAAAATCGCGGACCACGGCGGTCAGCGTGCGTTCGATGAACACCGCCTCGCGGTCGAATATATCGACGTCATGGTCAGTCACCTCGCCGTGGATCAGCAGCGGCATGCCAACCGCCTGCATCCGCTCGAGCACCGGATAGATGGCGTCCACATCGGTCACGCCATGCGCGCTGCCAGTGGTGGCATGGGCGGGGTAAAGTTTGGCTGCCGTAAAAATGTGCGCCGCATGGCCCGCCGCCAGATCATCGGCGTCGCTGCCGTCGGTCAGATAGGCGACGATCAGCGGCGTGAAATCCACGCCCGCCGGCGTGGCTGCAACGATCCGCTCGCGATAGGCCGCGCCCATGGCGGCGGTTGTGACTGGCGGCGACAAGTTGGGCATCACAATGGCGCGCGCAAATTGCCGCGCCGTGTGCGGGACAATATCGGCAAGCGCCGGGCCATCGCGCAGATGGACGTGCCAATCGTCGGGGCGGCGGATGATCAAGCGGTCGGTCATGGGTTCGTCCGGTTGGAATGTTTCACCGAAGCCCCTAGGTTAAGGTCATGAGTGATTCCACCCCAAACACGATATTGACGGGCCGTGCCCTGATCCGCCTGTCGGGCGAAGATGTGCGTGGTTTCCTGCAAGGGCTGGTTACCAATGACGTCATGGGGCCGCTGCCGTGCTGGGCGGCGCTGCTGTCGCCGCAGGGTAAATTGCTGTTCGAATTCATCCTGTGGGGTGACAGCGATGACATTTTGATCGACTGCGAGCGGGATGCGGCGGGCGATCTGGCCAAGCGATTAACGCTCTATCGCTTGCGTCGTCCGATCACGGTTGCTCGTGAAGAGGTGCTGGTGGTGCATTGGGCTCCCGACGGTGATGCGGGTGTGACCGACCCCCGACTGGCGGCGCTGGGGCGACGCTGGCTCGCTCCCGCGCATGGCGGCGCGGCGAGCCGGAAATAGGCGCCGTAGTTCGAGATCAGCACCGGTTTGCCCAGCGTGCTGAGGATATCGACCCGGTCGAGGAAATCCTGATGATCGATCTCGCCGAGATCATCTGGGGCCGCAACCCGACGCCGGTGCCGCCCTTCCTCGGCAAGGACCCGGTCCATATCGGGATCGTGTCGATTCTGCCGCAGCAGCTTCTGATACCATTGTCAAACTTACTTTTCGTTGTTCAATACTTGTACAACGAACTTGTACTACATCACCTATTTTCACTACATCTGATACGGATTTTACACGACCGGCAGCTAATGCTGAAATGTGCACTAGTCCATCAAATTCGCCACTGACTTCGGCGTTTAATTGACTTGCATCAACACGGACGAAAGCACCAAAGTCGACCGACGAGACTACAGTTCCTGAAACAAACAGACTTTCGTCCCCAGCCTTTTTCTTGCAGTTGTTGTAGAACTTAGAAATCGAAATCCATGCCCTGTCTGCCGCTGCCTGCCTAGCCATCGAGTTCAGGCTATTAGCAAACGGGAATTCTTTAGCCAAAACAGCACAGTACT
>JAAUPH010000272.1 GCA_012035435.1 Sphingopyxis sp.
GTAGACTGTTGCTCCCTTGATCTCGTCTCCCACACGCCCGCCCCCGACCCCTCCCGCAAGCGGGCGGGGAGCAGAAGATGAGTATGACCCAGCCCACCTCCTCCACATTCGTCAACATCGGTGAACGCACCAACGTCACCGGCTCGGCGGCGTTCAAAAAGCTGATCCTCGCCGACGATTATGCCGCAGCGGTAGAGGTTGCGCGGCAACAGGTGGAGAATGGCGCGCAGATCATCGACGTGAACATGGACGAAGGGCTGCTCGACGCGGTCCATGCGATGACCACCTTCCTCAAGCTCATCGCCGCCGAGCCGGACATTGCCCGGGTGCCGGTGATGATCGACAGCTCGAAATGGGATGTCATCGAAGCGGGGCTCAAATGCGTGCCCGGAAAGCCTATCGTCAATTCTATCTCGATGAAGGAGGGCGAGGCGCAGTTTCTGGAGCAGGCCCGCAAATGCATGGCCTATGGCGCGGCCGTGGTCGTCATGGCCTTCGACGAAACCGGGCAAGCCGATAGCGAAGCACGCAAGGTCGAAATTTGCGAGCGCGCGTATAAACTGCTCACCGGCATCGGTTTCGCGCCCGAGGATATCATCTTCGATCCCAACGTGTTCGCGGTCGCGACGGGGATTGAGGAGCATGACAATTATGCCGTCGATTTCATCCGGGCGACGCGGGAGATCAAAGCGCGCTGCCCGCACGTTCATATCTCCGGCGGGCTGTCGAACCTGTCGTTCAGTTTTCGGGGCAACGAACCCGTCCGCCGCGCGATGCACAGCGTATTCCTCTACCACGCCATTCCGGCGGGGATGGACATGGCGATCGTCAACGCCGGGCAGCTCGATGTCTATGACACGATCGATCCCGCGCTGCGTGCCGCTTGCGAGGATGTCATCCTCAACCGCAAGGTCGAGGGTGAGGCGGAAAGCCCGACCGAACGGCTGATCACCCTCGCCGAGCGGTTCCGCGGTACTGATGCCGCGCAGGAAAGGGCTGCCGAGGAATGGCGCGGCTGGCCGGTGGTCAAGCGACTGGAACATGCGCTGGTCAAGGGCATCGACGCGCACGTCGTTGCGGATACCGAAGAGGCGCGCCAGCTCGCCCCGCGCCCGATCGAGGTGATCGAAGGCCCATTGATGGACGGGATGAACGTCGTCGGCGACCTGTTCGGATCGGGCAAGATGTTCCTGCCGCAGGTGGTAAAGTCGGCACGTGTGATGAAGAAGGCGGTGGCCCACCTCATCCCTTTCATTGAGGCGGAAAAGTCCGAGGGTGCCAAGGCCAAGGGTGTCATCATCATGGCCACGGTCAAGGGCGACGTCCATGATATCGGCAAGAATATCGTCGGCGTCGTGCTCCAGTGCAACGGCTACGAAGTGATCGATCTTGGCGTGATGGTACCTTGGTCGAAGATCATCGCGGCCGCTAATGAAAATGATGCCGACATGATCGGCCTCAGCGGCCTGATAACCCCGTCGCTCGACGAGATGGTGACAGTGGCCGAAGAGATGCAGCGTGCTGGCATGACCATGCCGCTGCTCATCGGCGGCGCGACCACATCGAAGGTTCATACGGCCCTGCGGATCGACCCGGCCTACAACGGTCCAGTGCTCCACGTCCTCGACGCCAGCCGTGCGGTGGGGGTAGCAACCGCGCTGGTCAGCGACACCGGGCGCGATTCCTATGTACAAGGCTATGCCGACGACTATGCCCACATCCGCGAGGTTCGCGAGGGCAAGGGTCAGAGTGCGCTCATCAGTATCGAGGATGCGCGTGCCAACGCCTTTGTTGCCGACATGCACATTAAACCGCCGCCGCCGGAGCAGCCCGGCGTGTATGTGTTCGATAGCTGGGATCTGGCGGATCTTGCGACATGCATTGACTGGACGCCCTTCTTCCGCGCGTGGGAGTTGCATGGCAATTACCCCGCGATTCTCGACGATGCCGTGGTGGGCGAAAGCGCGCGTGCGCTATGGGCCGATGCGCAGGCGATGCTCGCGCAGATTATTGACGAGAAATGGCTCACCGCGCGCGGCGTTGCCGGACTTTGGCCGTGTCGCCGCGAAGGCGATGACGTGGTGGTGCATGTGATCGACACCGAAGAGCACATCCGCTTGCCCTTCCTTCGCCAGCAGATCGCCAAGCGCGAGGGCCGCGCGAATATGTGTCTGGCCGACTTCGTCGATGATGATGGCGATTGGATCGGCGGCTTTGCGGTTGGCATCCATGGCATTGAGCCGCATCTTGCACGGTTTCAGGCCGACAAGGATGATTATTCGGACATTCTATTGAAAGCGCTTGCCGACCGGTTGGCCGAGGCTTTTGCCGAGCGACTGCACCAACATGTCCGCATGACGCTGTGGGGTTATGCGCCGGGGGAGCAACTGACCAACGAAGCGATGATCAAGGAGGAATATCGGGGTATCCGCCCGGCGCCCGGCTATCCGGCCTGTCCGGACCATAGCCTCAAGCCGATATTGTTCGATCTGCTCGATGCGCCCGCCAACACCGGCCTGACGCTCACCGAAAGCTTCGCAATGTGGCCGACCGCGGCGGTCAGCGGCTTTTATTTCGGTCATCCCCAAGCTGAATATTTCGGCGTTGCGCGCGTTGGTGAAGGCCAGCTCACCGATTATGCAGCGCGGCGCGGCGTCGATCTCGACACCGCCCGCCGCTGGCTGCGGCCCAATATGGATTGACCAGACAAGGCTGAGGCCCGCCCGGTCCCCAAAACCGGCGGGCCTCTCCCCTCACTTTGTTACTGTGTATCAGGCGAAGCGAAGGCGCGTCGTGGTGCGGCTCTTGGCCTGGCGCATCGCGCCGCCAATCAAGCCAAAACCCAGAATCATGAACGCCCAAGTGGCGGGCTCGGGAACTGCGTTCGACAAGGAGATATTGTCGACATAGCCGCCGAACGAGTCGCTGGCGCCTACTGCGCGGAACGTCAGCGTCGAGCCCGCAGCAGCTACGAAATTGTTGATTTTATAGGTCGACCACGATGTATTCGAACCGCCGTTTGCGGACACCACACCCGGAGGGTTGAAGACAATGCCGTTCAGCAGAACTTCAATCCCGGTGGTGCTGGCCGGGCGACCCGGCCGCGCAGAATATAGGAAGCTGAGGTTATAGGTACCGGCTCCGATAACGCGCGACATCGAACTGTTGCGGTCGCTGTCGAGCTCGACGAACACTTTGCCGCCATTGGGCGCCGGGGCACCGGCGACATTATTTTGCAGTTCGATCGGATTGTTCGGGCCGGTCGCGGTCCAACCGTCGGCCGTCAGATACTTGCCCCAAGTGCCATTCGGGGTCGGCGTGTTGGGATCATTTGCAGCTGTGCGCAGATCGTCGCTGTTGCCCGGCCCTTCAAAGCCAGAGGTGAATATGGTTGCAGCCGATGCAGGTGTGGCGGCGATAACGGCGACACTGGCGAGCGTCGCAAAGGCCAATTTCTTCATGTCAAAATCCCCTAAGGACGAAAGAATCATCTAACCAAGGCGCGACCCTTATCCTTAAGCTATCAGCAACCATTGCTCGCGCAATCGGCGCAGAATCCCATTTTGGTGCTGAATGTGTTGAAATGAAACACAGGCAAATGCGCCTGCGGCTGACAATATGTCTCAGCGCGGCGCTGTCACGCGCGCACATTTGTCGTTCGCGTCCAATTTCTCGTCGCCGCCTGACAAAGCTCCAACTGCCAGGAACCCGCCAACGACCAGCGCGATGAACCCCGCCGTCACCCAGATCAGATATTTGTCGATAAAGGCTTTGATCGGCGCACCGAACAGCCGGAATAATATGCCGACCAGCATGAAGGAAAAGGCCCGGCTGGCAAGGCTTGCCCATAGAAAAGTAAACAGGCTCATCTGAATGAACCCCGCCGTGATGGTCAGCAGCTTGAACGGGATCGGCGTTGCGCCCTTGACCAATATGATCTCCGCGCCAAATTCGCGCAGATAGCAAGCCGCGCGCGGAAAGCTTTCGGTCAGGCCGAGCACGCCCAGCAGCCAGGTGCCAATGTTTTCATAAAGAAAATATCCGATGCCATAGCCAAGCAGCCCGCCGGCGACCGAGGCGAGCGTGCAGATGATAGCATAGCGGATCGCGCGGTTTGGAGTTGGCGAGGCACTATCAGCCCCAGCATCGGATGCGGCGGCACCGGGAAAAGCTCGCCTCAACGAAGGACACCAAGCGCCA
>JAAUPH010000273.1 GCA_012035435.1 Sphingopyxis sp.
ATCAGAGCCAGATCTATGAAGCGCCTGAAAATTTCCTTCCCTTGGCAGAGGTTGTACGCTTGTTGTCTAGAGGCTTTTCCGCAATCTCCTCTGGCTAGGTATCAGGACGAGAACAGGTGACCCCACAACCTCTCAGCATTTTGCAGGAACCTACGGGGCGCGAGGTTTATGACAAGCTGATAGCTGATCTGATGGCGCACAGCGCTGAAACGCTCGGCGCAAATCTGGCCTTTTGCGTATTGATTGATCCTGCAGACAGCTCGCGTGATTACATCACCGAAGGCTTTGGTACGCTTGAGGCGTCATCGCGTGATGGCTACCTCGCATTTGCCAGACAGATTGCGGAAAAGGGTAGGGCGGGCATTGGCGGAATGACCGGTTCCCGGATTGACGGCGGCCCGTTGGGTGTTTGCCTCTTCGACGAGAGCGAAAGCCCTGTCGGGGCCATGATCTTTGTGCACAAGGCCGGACCAGAAGGCGTACCGATCGACCGCATATTGGCTATGTTTTCACAGTTTGGCTCGCTGATAATCCAGCATCAGGAAAGGGCCGCGGCGCTCCGCGCAGTCGAGGAGCGCGAACGGGAACATTCCGCCCGCTTGAGCGACATCGAGCAAAAATTTAGTGCACTGATCAACAATGTTCCAGGAGCGATCTTCCGATATATCCGCGACCCGCTCGGCGGCGAGGAGATCGAATTCATGTCTTCAGGATGCGAAGAGATCTGGGAGTATCGCGCTGCAGAGCTGCAGGGCGATCCAGGCCCGCTTTGGGCCTGTGTCCTGCCCGAAGACCTTGAGGCCATGCAGTCTTCGATCCGTTTTTCCGAGGAAACTGGGAGTTTGTGGCAGCATCGCTGGCGTATTCGCAGCAAATCCGGCTTCCTGAAATGGCTTCAGGCGTATGGAACGCCCTTTTGCACTGCTGACGGAAAGGCAGCATGGTACACACTCATCCTCGATGTGACCGTCGAGCAGGATGCCCAAATTGCACTCGCCGACAACACGAGGCTTTTGCACGAAGCTCAGAGGATGGAGAGCATCGGGCGGCTCGCAGGCGGTGTCGCGCATGATTTTAATAATCTGTTGGCCGTCATTGTCGGGAATGCTGAGGCACTTGGCAAAACCCAGCTTCCAGCAGACGAAACTGAGGCCCTGCAAGAGATCCTTGAAGCCTCGCACCGCGGAGCAGCGCTCGTAAAACAGCTATTGAGCTTTGCCAGAAGATCAGATTTGCGAACAACAGTGACCGATATGCGCGAGGTGCTCAGTTCGGTCGACGGTCTCCTCCGGCGCGTTCTGCCCGCCAATATTTCCCTTGAAGTCGTGCAGCGTGCAGGCATGTGGCCTGTGCAGATCGATCGGGACATGTTTGAGAGCGCGCTGCTCAATATTGTCGGCAATGCAAGAGATGCGATGCCCCATGGCGGCGCCATCACTATCGAGACATCGAACAAGAGAGTCGACAGTGACTACATCCTTGCCCGCGACGAGGACGCCCAGCCTGGCAGGTACGTCATGGTTGCCGTCACGGATACTGGGGCCGGTATCGATGAAGCTGCACTCCCCTTCGTGTTCGATCCGTTTTTCTCCACTAAAGGTCCGAGGGACGGTACCGGACTTGGCCTGGCGATGGTGCAAGGCTTTGTGAAACAATCCAAAGGCATAATACGGATCTATTCGGAGCAGCGGCGCGGCACATCGATCAAGATGTACTTCCCGGCCGCAGCCGAACTCTCCTACGCCGCCACGTTTCAGGATGAGACCCTTCCGAAGCAGCCCTCACCGGCTACCATTCTGCTCGTCGAGGATCAGGAAGGGGTACGAAGGGTCGTCGAGAAGACAATTGTCTCGGCAGGTTATCAGGTCATTTCGGCCGGATCGGGCGATGAAGCCATCGACATTTATCAGCAAAGGCATGGCGAGATTGACGTGATCGTGACCGACGTTGTCATGCCCGGCAAGATCCAGGGGCCGCAGCTCGTGCGACTGGCCAGAAAAATCAATCATAACGTGCCTGCGCTGTATATGTCGGGATATCCGCATGAGGCCAATGTCCATAGCAACGGCATTCGTGCGGGCGACATTTCGCTGCTCAAGCCTGTTCGGCGAACCGATCTGCTCACGGCGCTGACCAAGCTTCAGCGGCAATTATAGGGCACCGCGTGGCGCGTTGTCGTACCGGCCTTGGCGAGATTGCTCTTGGGCTGCCGGATCGTCAGTCTGCCTTCATGGACGATTGCCCGATGGCTTGTGGGATGTTGTTGGAACCGGACGCCCGCCAGCGTAACTCGGGGCTACCAGCACCCGGGCAAACCCGCGCCCGCATAAGCCAGGCAGACTTACCGGATCGCCATCAAAGGTTTCCCCAAAGGGCCATGTGACGTATGCAGTGCAGATGCGCGCCAGCCGCTGGTTTGGAGAGCTCCTCGCGGTTGTTGACGATTGTGAGCAAACAGATGCTCGCTGCGTCTTGGAGGGCCAACGGGACGAGTACCTCGCAGCTCCTTCCTGCAGGGCCCCACTTGGCAGGCCGTCGATAGTCTAGCCGCAGGCTCTGGATCATCGAAGCAAGATTGCCCGACTGTTTGGCCGGCAACCTTGGAGACGCCCAAAGGGCGCGTTCAAATTAGGCCGGGGCGCTCCAGGGCAGCTGCAGCGGGTGGCTAGACCTCGAACCGGGCACGCAGCGCATCTGTGGTTTTCTGAAGGCCGTCGCGCGTCATCGAGATCATCGTGCGCCGCTTGTCGTAAGGATCACACGACCGGTTTATCAGTCCCATCTGTTCCAGTGCGTGGATCCAGCGCAGCGCGGTAGTCCCCGGCATGCAGCCCCGATACCGGCGCTTGAAACCGATAAGCTTCGGCCTTTTGAATTGGCCTCGAACAGGTCAAGCATGATGTCCCAGGCAGGACTCCGCGAAAAGCCGTCGTGATCGTAGATTTCGTCGATCTTGCGCCTGAAGCGATAGATCTTTCGGGCTTCCTCGACAAGCTGGAGGTTCGACACGGGCTTACTTGCATCCGCTCTGGCGAGCGTACGCAGATCAGCCGCCAACTCTTCAGCTCGGCTCGTCAGAACGCCGAGACCATCGGAGAACCGGGGCGCGAGAGCGCTGCGGGCATTTGCTTGGTCGAACTGGCCAATCGAAACAGCACTGCACATTGCGTTGCCTCCAAGCTTGTTAGTCACTGAAAAAACGGTCCTTACGCCCTCATATCGAAGTTATTTCGTCTGCCGGCTCAACTCGTAGAAATACCCTATCGGCTAACGCCGCATTTCTAACCATAAGTGCCGCGCCTTGGCATACCCGCGTCGCCCAGCCGGTTCGGATGGCCTGAATGAACGCGTGCGCCGGGTGGGGAAGGCGGATGAATGCGTTCCGAGCCTGCACCAGAGGGAGGACTGGCGGGCAGACCGAGGCTGACCCAAGTCTGCAACGCCAGCTTCGCGACGCTGCTGGCAGTAATTTTACCTATGACGCACAAGACCAATCAGTCGGCCCAGCTTGGTAATCTGACATGCTCGAAGGTTATGGATCGCAAGAGAAGGCTTCAGATGCGACAATTTCTGAAGCTTTTGAAAGTTGACACTTCGGACAGCGAATTGATGCGTGCGCAATTCCATTCGTTCTGCGGCCACGTCCCGTTGCTCTATGTCATCTTGGTTCTCAATACGATCGCGATTACGGTTACGGCATTCCAGCCCGACCACCTTATTAAGACGCTAGTCAGTCCGATTGCAATTTCGGCGCTCGCCCTTTGGCGTGCGGTCTGGTGGAGACGGCAGGCCAGCACTGATGATTTCAGCGATCATGAGATAGGTGCCCACCTGAAGCGAACATGCGTGCTGGCGGTCGCCATGACGCTCACCTTCAATGCTTGGGTGATCTGGGTCTATCAAGATGCTGACGCGTTTGCGCGCAGCAATCTCACGTTCTTTCTGGCGCTTAGTCAGGTGAGCACCGTGTTCTGTCTGATGACGCTGCGCGCTGCTGCTCTTCTGGTTTCCGTCGTGAGCACAATCGCTTTCGCGCTCTACTTTTCCTGGGTCGACGGGGGGCAGACTGATGCCGCAATCTTTGGTCCCGTGCTGCGTGTGCGCTGGGATGGCGGTAGTGACCCAGAGCTTTGACCGCTCCTTTTCAGAACTCGTGCGGTCCCGCCGGACTTTGCATATGCGCCAGATC
>JAAUPH010000274.1 GCA_012035435.1 Sphingopyxis sp.
GCGGGATCAAGGTCTGGATTTTCAAGGGCGAGATCCTGGGCCATGACCCGATGGCTACCGACCGCCTGATGCTTGATGCGCAGACGACGGGCGTGCGCCCGGCGCGCGAAGATCGCCGCTAAGGACCGCTGACATGTTGCAACCGAAAAAGACCAAGTTCCGCAAGGCGTTCAAAGGCCGCATTCATGGCAATGCCAAGGGTGGGACGGACCTGAACTTCGGCTCCTACGGGCTGAAGGCGATGGAACCCGAGCGCATTACCGCGCGCCAGATCGAGGCGGCCGCCGCGCGATCAGCCGCGCGATCAAGCGCCAGGGCCGTTTGTGGATCCGCATTTTCCCCGACCTGCCAGTTCGTCGAAGCCCGCCGAAGTCCGCATGGGCAAGGGCAAGGGTTCGCCGGAATTCTGGGCTGCGCGCGTAAAGCCCGGCCGCATCCTGTTCGAACTTGATGGTGTGCCGGGTCCGGTCGCTGCGCTGGCGTTCGAACGGGCGGCGATGAAGCTGCCGATCAAGACCAAGGTTGTGGCCCGCCTCGGCGACACAACGCATCTGGAGGGTTAAGGCCATGGCTATGGAAAAGACCAGCGACGTGCGCGCCAAGACCGACGATCAGCTTGCCGAAACGCTCGGCGAGCTGAAGCGCGAGGCGTTCAACCTGCGCTTTCAGGCCGCCACCGGCCAGATGGAAAAAGCATCGCGGGTGAAAGAAGTCCGCCGCTCGATCGCGCGTATCAAAACCGTCCAGACCGAGCGCAACCGCTCGGCGGCGAAATAAGGAGCACCCAGATGCCGAAGCGCATTCTGACTGGCACCGTGGTGTCCGACAAGGGCGACAAGACTGTTGTCGTCAGCGTCGAGCGGAAGGTCAAGCACCCGCTCTATGGCAAGATTATTCGCCAGTCGAAGAAATATCATGCCCATGACGAAGACAATGTTTTCAAGGCCGGCGAGACAGTCCGCATCGAAGAGACGCGGCCGATTTCAAAGCTGAAGACGTGGCGTGTGCTCGACAAGGTCGACACCCGCGCCGCGCCGAAAGCCGCCGCCCCCGCTGCTGAAGGCTGACGCCCGAGGTTTGAAGTTTACGGAACCGCCGGGATGGCCCGGTAGGCCAAATAGGAAGGAAATGCATCAATGATCCAGATGCAGTCACAGCTGGAGGTCGCTGACAACAGCGGCGCAAAGCGCGTCCAGTGCATCAAGGTGCTGGGCGGCTCCAAACGTCGCACCGCCGGTGTCGGCGACATCATTGTCGTGTCGGTGAAAGAAGCCCAGCCGCGCACCAAGGTGAAAAAGGGTGACGTGCACCGTGCCGTCATCGTCCGCACCCGCAAGGATGTGCGCCGCGCCGACGGTTCGGTGATCCGCTTCGACGGGAATGCCGCCGTGCTGATCAACAAGAATGAAGAACCCATCGGCACCCGCATCTTTGGCCCCGTTGTCCGCGAGCTGCGCGGCAAGGGTTTCATGAAGATCATCAGCCTGGCGCCGGAGGTCTTGTAATCATGGGCATGGCAAAGATCAAAAAGGGCGACACCGTTGTCATCCTGTCCGGCAAGGACAAGGGCAAGACCGGTGAAGTGACGAAGAGCCTGCCGAAGGACGGCAAGGTTGTCGTTGCCGGCGTCAACATCATCACACGGCACAAAAAGCCGACTCAGGCCAACCCCCAGGGCGGCCTGGAGCGCAGCGAAGCGCCGCTCGCCACGTGCAAGGTCGCAATCGCCGACCCCAAGACCGGCAAGCCGACGCGCGTGCGCTTCGACGTCAAGGACGGGAAGAAGGTTCGCGTCGCCGTGAAGTCCGGGGAGACCCTCAATGGCTGATAAATATACCCCCCGCATGAAGGCCCGCTATGATGCGGAGATCATCAAGGCGATGACCGAGAAATTCGGTTACAAGAATGCGATGGAAGTACCGAAGATCGAAAAGATCACGCTTAACATGGGCGTGGGCGACGCGGTCCAGGACAAGAAGAAGGTCGAAACGGCCGCTGCCGAAATGGAACTGATTGCAGGCCAGAAGCCTGTGGTCACCAAGGCGAAGAAGTCGATTGCGGGCTTCAAGCTGCGCGAAGGCATGCCGATTGGCTGCAAGGTGACGCTGCGCCGCGAGCGGATGTATGAATTCCTCGACCGGCTGATCACCATTGCGATGCCGCGCATCCGCGATTTTCGCGGCGTGTCGGCCAAGAGCTTTGATGGCCGTGGCAATTACGCCATGGGCCTGAAAGAGCAGATCATCTTCCCCGAAATCAACTATGACCGCATCGACCAGGTGCGCGGCATGGATGTGATCGTGACCACCACCGCGCGGACGGATGATGAAGCCCGCGAACTGCTCCGGCTGTTCGGCTTCCCCTTCCCCATCGAAGCCCAGGAGAAGGAAGCGGCCTGATTCCGTCCGGGATCATGCACTTCCTCTGACCGTCAAGGAAAGAGAACTTAAGTCATGGCGAAACTGAGTTCCATGAACAAGAATGAGCGTCGCAAGAAGCTGGTGAAGAAATATGCCGGCCGTTATGCGAAGCTGAAGGCGATGGCGAAAGACCAGTCGCTCGACGAAGGCGAGCGGATGATCGCGCGCCTCAAGATGGCGGAAATTCCGCGCAACGGAAACCCGACCCGTATTCGCAATCGTTGCGAAATGACCGGGCGCCCGCGCGCATATTACCGCAAATTCCGGCTGTGCCGCATTCAGCTCCGCGATCTGGCCAACAAAGGCCTGATTCCCGGTGTCGTGAAGTCGAGCTGGTAAGGATATACCAAGATGGCAATGACCGATCCTCTGGGTGATATGCTCACCCGCATCCGCAACGGCCAGCGCGCGAAGAAGGACAGCGTCCTGACGCCCGCCTCGACGTTGCGCGTCCGTGTTCTCGACGTGCTGCAGCGCGAAGGCTATATCCGGGGTTACAGCGAAGAAGCGCTGGGCCTGAAGGGTGAGCACAAGGGCCTGCGCATCGAGCTGAAATATTTCGAGGGCCAGCCGGCGATTCAACATGTCGCCCGCGTCTCGAAGCCGGGTCGCCGGGTCTACTCGGGTTCGAAAGAACTGCCGATCGTGCGCAATGGCCTCGGTATCACCATCGTCTCGACGCCGCGCGGTGTGCTTTCGGATGCCGAAGCCCGCGAACTGAACGTCGGCGGCGAAGTGCTGGCGGAGGTGTTCTGATGTCGCGTATTGGCAAAAAACCGGTGGCACTGCCCGGCGGCGTTTCGGCGGCGATCGAAGCGGGAACGCTGTCGGTCAAGGGTCCGAAGGGCACGCTGACGCTGCCGCTGTTCGACGATATCGCCTATGAAGTCCGCGAAGGAGAGATTTCTGTCCAGCCCGCCAATGCCACGAAGCGCGCCCGCGCTTTCTGGGGTATGCAGCGCACACTGGTCCAGAACCTCGTCGTCGGCGTGACCGATGGCTTTACCAAGGTGCTGGAAATCACCGGCGTCGGTTACCGTGCCAACGCACAGGGGCGGATGCTGAAGCTCCAGCTCGGCTACAGCCACGATGTCGACTATGCGGTTCCCGAGGGTATCGAGATCAAGACGCCGGATAACACGACGATCGAGATCAGCGGCATCGACCGGCAGAAGGTCGGCCAGGTCGCCGCAGAAATCCGCCGCTGGCGCAAGCCAGAGCCCTATAAGGGCAAGGGCATCAAATATCGCGGCGAGTTCATCTTCCGCAAAGAAGGCAAGAAGAAGTAAGCCATGGCACATCTTACCCCCTTTGAAAAACGCCGCCAGCGGGTGCGTACCGCACTTCGCCAGCGGGCCGGTGGCCGCGCGCGCCTGTCGGTGCACCGTTCGGGCCGTCATATCTATGCGCAGGTCATTGATGATGCGGCGGGCAAGACCGTTGCCGCCGCTTCGACCCTCGACAAGGATGTGCGCGGGACCGCGGGATCGAACGCCGCTGCCGCTGCCGAGGTTGGCAAGCGAATTGCTGAAGCTGCCAAAAAGGCGGGCGTGACACAGGTCGTGTTCGACCGTGGCGGTTTCCTGTTCCACGGCCGTATCAAGGCGCTGGCCGACGCCGCCCGTGCTGGCGGATTGGAGTTTTAAGACATGGCTGATGAAGTAATGAACGCCGAAGCCGTTGCGCCCACCGAAGACGCGGGCGCCCAGCGCCGTGGCCGTGGTGGTCGTGGTGGGTGGCCGCGATGGTGGCCA
>JAAUPH010000275.1 GCA_012035435.1 Sphingopyxis sp.
GGCGGGCCGATTATGGCCGAGCGCAGCGTCGCCTCGTCCGCTCCCGTATGCTGCGGCATGGCTCCACTCCTCGCTCCTCGCTCTCGGCGAAAATCGGCTCCTTCACGATGCACAAACTTCTGCTCATCACGCTCCAAAGCGTGATCAGAAATCGAACTGAACAAAAATCCGCGCCGTGTTGCGCGGGCCTGAATCGGATAAGCGGCGGAACCAGGCAAAGCCGATTTCGACGTCCCGATCCTCGCCCATGTCCAGATCGAGCACAACCGCAGGACCGGCGAAATGGGCCTTTTCAAACCCAAGATCGAACCCGCTCAGTCTGGCGGCTTGGCCCGAACCTTCGACGCCCAGCCACAGTTGCTCGGTGACCGCGTGACTCAGATTCCAACCATAAGCGAGCAGCTCCCCATCCTCGCCATCCTCATGGGCATGGCGCAGCATGGCATTAGCCTGAACCCACCATTGGGCGGTCTTCTTTTCGGCAATGACACGTAGCTCTGCCTCGCTGATAACGAAATCGCCATCAAATCGGGCGGACAACATGACGCCCAGTCCGACCGGCGCCTCCTCGGGATCGTTGAATTTATATAGCGCACTAATGCCTGCCTCGCCAAACCCCAGCTCGCCGTCTTCGGCGTCTGCCTCTATCTCGACGCCCAGCGCGAAGCTGTCGCTAACCCCATAGAATAGCTCAATCGCATGCTGGCGTTCGGCACCGTCAGTGGATCCATATTGGCCGAAATATTCCGCCTGCCATTCGCCGCCGTCAGGCTCCAGTTGGTCAAGCTGCTCGGGCGCTTCGGCATGGGCGGAAGTCTGGGGGAGAATCACGGCGGCAAAAGCCGAGGCGAGCATAATCGACAGTTTTTGCATAACAGACTTCTGATATTGCCAACCTTCGCGCCGATAATCGATTATGGTGAACAATCTCTTCACCGCGCGGGGCGGCGGAGACCGGGTCCGCAATCGCAGTACGCACTAATTTCAATAATTATTGAAACTTCGGAAGCGAGGCACTATGTTGCGCCGATGGATTACTCGTTGACCCCCGAATCGCCGCCCGTCGATGCGACCGCCCCGCTCCGCCTCTCTCCGCTGGCCCAGGCCTTTGTCCTTCACTTTGGCGAAATGGGCAGCCGTTGGGGGATCAACCGCACGGTAGGGCAGATTTACGCGATGCTCTTCCTCGCTTCTGCACCCCGCCATGCTGAAGAGATTTGCGAAGCGCTGAGCCTGTCGCGCGGCAGCGTGTCGATGGGGCTTAAGGAACTCGCCAGCTGGAACCTCATCCGGCTGCGCCATGTGCCCGGCGACCGGCGCGATTATTATGAAACGCCGCGCGATGTGTGGGCGATTTTCCGCACGCTGGTCGAGGAGCGCAAGAAGCGCGAGATTGATCCGACGCTGACGACGCTGCGCAGCCTGATGATGGAGCCCGCGATCGACCCCGCCGACCGATTTGCGCAGGAGCGCATGGCCGAGATGCATGAACAGATCGAGCTGCTCACCGAATGGTATGGCGAGATGCGCCACCTCGACAATGACCGGCTGTTGCAACTGCTGCGGCTTGGAGCGCGGGTAGTAAAGATACTGGATTTCAAAGACCGTATTTTCGGTCGAAGCAAGACGGACATGACCGATGGAAGCGCTTGACCCCCTCCTGCTCGCGCGGATTCAATTTGCTGCGAACATCAGCTTTCACATCCTGTTTCCAACGATCACCATCGCGCTCGGCTGGGCGCTGCTCGCGTTCAAACTTGCCTATAACCGCACCGGCAACGAAGCGTGGATGGACGCCTATCGCCTATGGGTGAAGGTGTTTGCCCTGAGCTTTGCCATGGGGGTGGTCAGCGGCATCACGATGAGCTTTCAGTTCGGCACCAACTGGCCGGGGTTCATGGAGCGCGTGGGTAATGTTGCCGGGCCGCTGCTCGCCTATGAGGTGCTGACCGCATTCTTTCTGGAGGCGGTGTTTCTGGGCATCATGCTGTTCGGCTTTCGCCGCGTGCCCAATTGGGTCCACACCCTTGCGACCTTCCTCGTTGCTGCGGGCACGACATTATCGGCCTTCTGGATCATCGTGCTCAACAGCTGGATGCAGACCCCGGTGGGTTACGAAATCCGTGACGGCGTCGTCCATGCGACCGATTGGTGGGCGATTATCTTCAACCCTTCGATGCCCTATCGCCTGACGCATATGCTGATCGCCTCGGCGCTGACGGTTGCTTTCCTGATCGCGGGGATGAGTGCGTGGCGATGGCTGCGCGATGGCGGCGGCGACGGGGTAAGGCGGACGCTCAAGGCTGCGGTCTATGTCGCCGCGCTGCTGATCCCGGTGCAGATTTTCGTCGGCGACCTCCACGGGCTCAACACGCTCGAGCATCAGCCCGCCAAAGTGGCGGCGATGGAGGGCAATTGGGAAACGCGCGGCAATGTGCCGTTGGTGCTGTTCGCCATCCCCGATGAAGAGCGCGCGCCAACCATCTGGAGGTCGGCATTCCCTCGGGCGCCAGCCTGATATTGAAGCATGACCCGGCCGGCGTGGTCCCCGGCCTTAATGATTTTAGGGGCAAGCACCCGCCCGTCGCGCCGGTGTTCTGGGGTTTCCGCGATTCATGGTCGGCATTGGCATGCTGATGTTGCTGATCAGCTGGACCGGCGCATGGCTGATCCGCAAGCGCGGCGTCGATGGCCTGCCGCGCTGGTATGCTCACGCGCTGGTCGGCATGACCTTCTCCGGCTGGATCGCGACGCTGGCGGGCTGGTACGTCACCGAGATTGGGCGGCAGCCGTGGCTGGTAACTGGCGTGCTCAAGACACATGAAGCGGTTGGGCCCGTGAGCGCGATGATGATCGCGAGCTCGCTCACGCTGTACCTCAGCGTCTATGCGGTGCTGCTCGCGGCCTATATCGCCGTGCTCTACCGCCTTGCCCGCATGGGCAGCCATGCGCCGCAGGGCAAGCCGATGTTTCCCATTCCAGGCGTTGCCGAAGGCCCAGCCCGCACCCAGTCGGAGGCGCACGCATGACACCGTTCATCGATCCCTTATGGCTGCCCGTCATCTTCGCCGGGCTGATGGGCCTGTCGATCCTGCTCTATGTCATCCTTGATGGCTATGACCTTGGCGTCGGCATGCTCACCCGGCTGGAAAAGGACGAGAACCGTGACCTGATGGTCGCCTCCATCGGCCCCTTCTGGGATGCGAACGAAACCTGGCTGGTGCTGGGCATCGGATTGCTGCTCGTGGCCTTTCCGGTTGCGCACGGCCTGATCCTCACCCAGCTTTATGTCCCCGTGACACTGATGCTGGTCGCGCTGATCCTGCGCGGCGTCGCGTTTGAGTTTCGCGCGAAAGCCTCGCCCGCACATAAGCGCCATTGGGACAATGCCTTCTTCTACGGCTCGCTCATCACTGCCCTGTGTCAGGGCTATATGCTCGGTGCCTATGTGCTCGGCTTTGACCAAAGCTTGGCTGCGGTCTTCTTTTGCCTGCTTGCCGCTTTGGGGCTCGTCGCGGGCTATATGTTCGTCGGCGCCTGCTGGCTCTTCTATAAGGTCGAAGGCGAACTGCAGCGCCGCGCCGCGCATTGGGCCTGGGTGACGCTGTGGTGCACCGCGCTCGCCATGGCGGTGATTTCGGTCGCGACGCCGATACTGTCCGAGCGCATTTTCGATCGCTGGTTCCGCCTGCCCGAGATTATCGCGCTGCTGCCGATTCCGCTCGCGTCAGCAGCGCTGTTCATCGGTCTGGCCATTTTCCTGCGCCGTCCCGTGCGCGACGATGATGCGCTGTCATGGGTGCCGCTGGCGGTCGCGGGCATTTTGTTCGCACTCGGTTTCGTCGGCATCGCTTACAGCTTCTATCCCTATCTGATCGCCGACCGACTCGACATCTGGGACGCCGCCGCCAGCCCCGAGGCGCTGAGCATCATCCTGATCGGCGCGTTGTTCGTGCTCCCCGTGATCCTGGGCTATTCCATCCTGTCACACTGGATTTTCAGGGGGAAAGCGACGCAGCTCACTTATTACTAAGGCGGCCTACCAAGGCCTCAACCGCCCGCGCCGCGCGGGCGGCCGCCGCAAGCAGGTTGGCGTGAAAGTCCCCGGCGCTGTCGCCATTGGCTTCATCGGTCGGGGCCTTGACCGCCGCCCAGGGCAGGCCCAGCGTCG
>JAAUPH010000276.1 GCA_012035435.1 Sphingopyxis sp.
AAGGAAGACCACGGTCGTGTTGGATTGGCGCATCCGTTCAAGAAACCGGTTGGGCCATCCCCATACCAGATGCCTGTAGTTGATCGGCACCCCGATAACGCTGCCGACGCAAGAGGCCGGCAATGTCGTGCTCCATCCGACCTTCATGTAATCGAGGGTGCACTTCTTCATCTCTGTTTTGGAGAAGGCAAAGCCGTTCGGATTGATGGTTTTCCAGCGCCCGACAGGCTTGTCGTGGCCATAGACCATGATCTTGTCATCGATCATGATTCCATGCCGATCAAGATAGGCGTGCAAAAGGTCCGCTTCCCGTATCCATCGGCTTTTGAAGTTGATCAGGAAGCGTTGCTCGGGAAAGGCCTTCAGGACTTCGGCCAGTGACGGCATCATCCCCTTTCCCTTACCGCGGAACGGGAATGTCTTGCCGCCATCGGCAGTGTATCCATAGCCCACGTCAAGCGACTTGAGATATTCCAGCGACTGCTCACGCGTGACGCCGCTCCCTTCGGTCCGGCAATCGATCGTCCAATCGTGGAAGACCACAAACTCGTTGTCGGTCGTCGGGTGAATATCAATTTCAAGGATGTCGGCGCCTGCACGAAAGCTGGCGGCAATCGATGGCAAGGTGTTCTCGATGTAAGGGTTCGTCGGGGGCAACATGCGGTTGGCAGTGCAGGTGTCCTTGTCGATCCCAGCCCGGTCATAAAGCTGATGGATGCCCCTGTGGGCCATCAACCGCGCTTCGCCCTGAGGCTGAGGCGCAAGCCACGATGCATTGGCGAAATAGACCGCGCCTACCGCTATGAGTGCTGTAAGAAGAAATGCGCGACGTCGATTCATATGTCAGAGCCCATCCTCAATTTAATTGAATGTTTTTAGTTATGTAATGACTTTAAAGCAATGAGTTCATCTTGATCCCTTTGCTAGTGATGCCGCCGCAATCAGGCCCGCAGCAGCAAAAAAGAGCACGGCGGTCTCCTGCGACCAGGGACTTGTCCACATGCGGGTGTTGAAGGCCATCGGGCCGATTGCATTGACGATGCCGTGCAGCCAGATGATCGGCACCAAGCTACCCCGGCCGATCAACCATACTCGCGTAAAAAGGAACGAGAGGGCGATCACGCTGACCACATACAGTGGAAGATAGGTCCAGAAGGGGATCCCATCCCGCCAATCGGAAAACATCGCCATGGGTGGCAGATGCCACAGGGCCCAGATCACCCCGATTATCAGGGAAGCGCGCAGCTCGCCGCCGCTTTCAAGCAGCCGGGGCAGCAAGTATCCGCGCCAACCGCCTTCCTCTCCGATTGGCCCCGCGCCCATGACCGCTGCAACGATACCGTTGAGGATCGCGGCCGGGAAGATCGTGGCATAGAATGCCCATGCAGGTTGTCCGCCGAGTGCGTCGATGCGGGGCTCATACCCCAGCAGAACCGTGAGCAGCAAAACCGCAAGGGGGAACGGCAGAAAAGCGGCAGCATAGGCTCGCCACCCGCAGCGAAATTTCACGAAGGCACGCGCCCACGCCAGGAATTCGTCGCGGCCGCCGCGCAAAGTCAGGATGGCTGCGGCAAGGCCCGGGCCGAAGGAACCGACCAGAATGACGGCAAAAATGGCTCCTCCTTCAGTGAGCCGCCCGGGCTTGCCCAGAGCGAACCATCCAGCGATCCAGATTGTCCAGCTGATCGCATAGGTCAAACCGACAAATGTCCACGGGAAGGACATGGGACGATGAGAATCAATGTCGGGCATTGGCGTATCCTTGTATAGCAAGGTTTTGGGTTAAATGAGCGGGGTGGCTCACAGCAGCCTTCTCAGCCCCTTGGTGAGAAGGGCGTAGATCAGAGCAGCAAAGATCAACGCTACCGGGATCGTCCACCAGCCCAGCAGCTCTTGGCTTTCGGCGATTTGTGCGACGATGCCGGCGGAGAAGGTTCCGTCGGGAAAGCGGAAAACGCCGACGTTATCGGGCCAAAACGGTTTCGAAAGAGCGATGGCGACAAATGCTGCGATAAAGAGGTAACCAAGCGCGAACAGGCTTGCGGCCAACACCCGGCTGCCTCCTGCAAGCAAGGTGTGGAACAATCCCTTGCTGATGGTGACCGGATTAAAGTTTTGCGCGCCTTGCGACAGGTAGCTTTCGGCCAAGACCGGGCGCAGGATATCCATCGGCCGGCCCAGCTTCGCCAATGCGTCGCGGAGCTGGATCGGGGTGCTGGCGCGACCCGCGGCGAGGCCAAGGCCTTCGAGCAGGTGCTGCTCCAGATCATCGCGAAGCTCACGACCATCCTCACCCAATGGCTCAATCAGCAGGTCCAGCTCGGCAAAGTAGGAATCCCACATCTGGCACGTGGCAGGATCATCGAAATGATGGGTCATTAGAGGTGTCCTCCCAGCAAGCCGTCAACGGAGGCAGCCAGTTTCTGCCAGCTCGGGATCATGGCGGCGAGCAAGGCGCTGCCCCTGGGGGTGAGCGTGTAGTATTTGCGCGGCGCGCCCCCATCGCCGTCGCGCAGCTCGGACTGAATCAATCCATCCTTCGAGAGGCGCAGAAGCAAGGGATAAACAGTGCCTTCGGGCACATCGATCGCGGCGCGTTCTGTCAGGCCGGTCACAAGTTCGAAGCCGTAGTGTTCTCGTCGGCTGAGGCTGAGCAGGATGACGAATTCGAGTATGCCCTTGCGCAACTGGACTTCCCAGCGCGCAACATGCTCATACGAATCGCCTGATTGCCTTGTCATGCAAGGTTATTAGATCAAGCGTCCCTTGCAATGCAAGGCTTTCGATTGCTCTCATATTGGCGCCGACTTATAACCACACGCCTCGCAGCAGTTTTTGGGGTCCATGAAATTTTGGACGTTCCTGCCACCCTTTGCGGACAGATTGGAACGCTACGGTGTCAACGCCCGCCGGGTTGGCGGTTGCGGCCAGCCTTGTTGGGCATATCGAGACAGGTGGTGGCGTCGCTTGACCCCGATATTCAACGGTGGTTCAAGCTGACCGCCGCATGTGTGCGACATGATGTCAGACCAGCAAAGGAATCCCGGACCATGAAACGGCGTGGAATTGGCGGAATCGCTCTTCGCTTCGGCGCGATTGCGGCGTCGATTGCCGTGATCAGCCCGGCTGTCGCAGCGCCCGATCCTGGCAAGAAAGCCTGCGCACAGGAAGCGCGCCAGCTTTGCCCGGCCGAGATGAAATCGCTCAGCCGCAAGAAGGTTGAGGCGTGCATGGTCCGGAATATCGAGAAGACATCCCCAACCTGCAAATCGGCGATGTTCAAGATCAAGGCCGAGCGTGAAGCCTTGGCCCGGCGTCAGGCGAAAGGTCAGGCCGCAACGTCGAATTAGGCGGAGGAATAGGCAGCGTTTTCGGCCCGGATACGCACCCACAGCATCGCCGCGTTGAGAGCCGAGTACAGCACCGCCACCCAGACCAGGCCGAACATCAGCGGCAGCACCGCGATTTCAGCGATCACGACGAAATAATTGGGATGCCGCATGAAGCGGAACGGCCCGCCCGTCACCAGTGGTTCGCCTTTCGGCACGATAATGCGCGTCGTCCAGCGCCGCCCCAATGTCGCCAGCACCCAGACACGCATCGCCTGAAGGACAGCAAACACCGCGAGCAGTGCCATGTTGACCGGCGCACCGCCGACCGTGGCCCACAAAACAGCCAGCCATGATGCGTGCATCAGCACCATCACCGGATAATGCGACCGCCCGAATTCCTCCGCGCCGCGTGCCAACAAAGCGTTGGTGTTGCTGCGCGCGATGATCAGTTCGGAAATACGCTGAAGCGTGACGAACAGCATGATGACATAGGGCAGGGTCATGCCGGGCTCCGCAGGGTAACCAGTGCTGGCCGTGAAGCCGGGGCCGAGCGCAGCCATCACCGACAGCGGCGCAAGCCCGCTTTTGCGCACCCGGTCGAGCACGAACAGCGCGGTCGGCGCGGACATGTTGCCGTGCATTCGCAGAACTTCGCGTTCGTCATTCAGGCTGCCCTGCGGCAAGGCGAGCGCGGTTTCGATTGCATCGACGACCTTGGCCCCGCCGGGATGGCAGATGAACCGATCCACTTCGCCGATCTGCACCCCTTGGGGGGTCAGCATCTCTTCCATCGCTCCGCGAAACTCCTTGCGGGCGAAGGCAGGGATGGCGC
>JAAUPH010000277.1 GCA_012035435.1 Sphingopyxis sp.
CCTTCTTTGGCGGTGCCCGCCCTTGAGCGTTTCTAGTCAGGTGGAATCACCTGACGGCTCGGAAAACGCGACAAATCAAAACCTACGAGCGGTTGATTCTGGCGCAGCCAGATCGGAAACCGCTCTAGGGGGTGGCAAAGCCGGGATGGAGCGCCCATAGCCGCGGCCATGCATGCGCCCCCCGCCTCTTCACCGACGCCCTCCCGCAGCCTTCCCGGCGCGCGCGAGACAACGGTGATGATGGCCATGCTGATGGCGCTGAATGCCATGGCGATCGACACGATGTTGCCCGCGCTGCCCGCGATGGCCGCGGATCTTAACATCGCGGTCAGCAACCACCGCCAATATGTCATCGCCCTTTACCTGTTGGGCGCGGCGATTGGCTCGCTGTTCTATGGGCCGCTGGCAGATCGCTTTGGCCGCAAACCGGTGCTGCGCAGCGCGCTACTGGCCTATGCCGTGTTTGCGCTGGCGGGGGCATTGGCGCAGGATTTCGAAGTGCTGCTGCTGCTGCGGTTGGGCCATGGGCTGGTCGGCGCGGGGCTGGGTGTTGTCGTGACAGCCATTATCCGCGATCTGTTTTCTGGTGACGCGATGGCGCGGCGGATGTCGAACATCATGCTGGTCTTCATGGTGGTGCCGATCATCGCGCCGACCATTGGTGCGGGCATCAACGCGCTCGCGGGATGGCGCGCGATCTTTGTGGTGATGGCGGTGCTGGGGTTGGCGATGCTGTTGTGGATCCGGCGGCTTCCCGAAACGCTGGATCCCGCCAATGTCCGTCGTCTTGATGTGGGGACAATGGCGTCGGGCTGGCTTGCGGTGACCCTGCACCGCCGCGCGGCAGGCTATATGGTTGCGGCCGGAATCCTTCAGGGCGCGCTGTACGGGTATCTTAACAGCAGCGAGCAGATCATCGGCGAAACCTTTGCCGCGCGGGAAGCCTTTCCCCTGGTGTTTGCGGCGATTGCCGCGGGTATTGCGGCTGCCAATTTCTCCAACGCCCGGATCGTCGAACGGTTCGGCGCGCGGCGGGTGTCGCAGGCGGCGCTGTTCGCCTTCCTGACCTTTGCCCTGCTGCAGCTCGCGGCGGCAACCAGCGGGCGCGAAACGCTGGCACTGTTCACGCTGTTGTTGGCGTTCAATGTTGGTTTGATCGGATTTACCGGGTCGAACTTCGGGGCGATTGCGATGGAGGATTTCGGCAAGATGGCGGGCATCGCTTCATCCTATCAAAGCTTTGCCCGCGGGCTGATTGCCGCGCTGGTGGGGGCATGGATCGGACAGCAGTTTGATGGCACGACCCTGCCGCTGGCGCTGTCCTTCACCGGGGCGGCCGTGCTAGCGATCCTGCTGGTCCTGTGGGCCGAGCGTGGACGGTTGTTCACGCGGCCCGGCACCGCGCCCAAGGGGCATTTCTGATCGGCAAAGAAAAGGGGGCCGGGGCCCCCTTTTCCTGTAACGACGGCAGCGCTGCTTATTCCGTCACGCCGCGCCCAACATGGCTGCGGCCACGGCTGTAGCCGAAGTACACGACCAGGCCGATCACGGCCCAGCCGAGGAACATCAGTTCGGTATAGCCCGACAGCTGGAAGAACAGGAAAACGCAGCCTGCCGCCGCCAGCGGACACACCAGCCAGAATAGCGGGGTGCGGAAGGGGCGATGCCGCGTGGGATCGGTGCGGCGCAAAATCATCACGCCGACCGCAACGGTGAAAAACGCAAAAAGCGTGCCCGAGTTGGAAATGTCGGCCAGCTTGCCGACCGGGAAAAGCGCCGCGAACAGCGCGACGAAAATGCCGGTGCAGATGGTTACGACATGCGGCGTGCCATATTTGGGGTGCAGTTTCGAAAAGACATCGGGCAGCAATCCATCGCGCGCCATCACGAAAAAGATGCGCGTTTGACCGAACATCATCATCAGGATTACCGAAGGGAGCGCAATCGTCGCCGCCACTGCGACCAGATCGCCCGCCCATCCCAAGCCAATGTCACGCAGCACAAAGGCCAGCGCTTCCTTTGACTGCGACAATTCACCAAAGGGCTGCGCGCCAACCGCACCGATGGCACCCGCCGCGACGAGCAAATAGATGAAAGTGCAGACGGCGAGCGAACCGATCAGGCCGATAGGAATATTGCGTTGCGGATTGATCGTTTCCTCGGCCGCCGTAGAGACGGCGTCGAACCCGACATAGGCGAAAAAGATCGACGCTGCCGCTGCGGCCACGCCGACCGTGATCAGTTCCCCGGAAAGCGGATTGATCACCTCACGCGCAAAAAATCCATTGGGGCTGAACGGTTCGAAATTTTCCGAATTGAGCGCCGGGATCGCGAGAGCGATGAACAGCAGCAGCGCCGATACTTTGATCGCCACCAATACTGCGTTGAACCGGGCGCTTTCCTTGGTCCCGATGACAAGAAGCATCATGCAAACCAGACCGATGAGCATCGCCGGAATGTTCAACAAGCCGGGATTATCGTCAAAGGGTCCCGCCACGAACGTGTTGGGAATGTCGATCCTGAACAATTCTTCGGCCAACCCGACCATATAGCCAGACCAGCCGACCGAGACGGCCGAGGCAGCAATGGCATATTCCAGCACCAGCGCCCAGCCGACCACCCACGCGGTAATTTCGCCAAAGGTTGCATAGCTGTAGGTATAGGCTGACCCTGACACCGGCACCATTGAGGCCAGTTCGGAATAGCATAGCGCTGCCAATCCGCAGACGACAGCGGCGATGACAAAGCTGATCATCATGGCCGGCCCGGCCTTGTTGGCCGCCTCTGCCGTCAGCACGAAAATGCCGGTGCCGATAATCGCGCCGATGCCCAGCATGGTGAGTTGTAGCGCTCCCAATGTGCGGGTGAGCGGTTTCTGTTCGGCCGTGGCCAAAATGGCGTCGAGTGGTTTGACGCGACCAAATATCATAAATCTTCCCCTTGGCGGGACGCACATCGGCGCGTCCTCTGTGTTTTGATGGCGCGGAGACTAGCCGCTTGCCCGCGCGGCGCAACTTAATTTCTTTTCGTCTTAACGCACGGTGAAGCGGATGCGATCGATCGTACGTCCGCCGGGATCGACGAGCGACACCAGATGCGATCCGGGGCGCGGGACAATCTCTGCTCCTGCCTCTGCATCGCCGAGCACCGCCTTCCCCAGAAGCAGCCGGTGCCCGGCCGCCGCGCCGCTGACACGGATCGACAGCCGCTGGCGGTCGCCGGGGATGTCGGGGTCGAGCGCATAGATGCTGCCGTTGGCGGGGCTGGTGATGACTGGAGCGGGCGGTGCGGTTGGTGCGGGCAAGCCCCCGAAAGCAGCATCTTGGGTATCGACGTTGTTGGCAATGCCATCACCTTCGGGGTCGTTGACGGTGTCGATGCGACCATCGTTGTTGCCGTCGAGGTTGGCGTTGTTCGCCTTGTTGCCGTCGAGGCAGATGTTCTCGATGACAAAGTTCTCGATCTCTCGCGTGTCCTGGCAGGCCCGTACTGCGGTGCTTTCCTTGCAGATCTAGGTGCTGATGTGGTCAAAGTCGAGGCACCGAATGGTGATGACGCGCGCCATTTGGGACCTTTCAAGGGCGAGGAGAGCGTGTTCCACGCCTGGCTGTTCGACAACGTGCCCATGCGCGTGGACATGCCCAAGGGCCAGCTGATGAAGGTCAGCGCCCCGCGCGGCGAGGCCAAGACGACGCTCGGCGTCAAGCTCATGGCGGTGTGGTGCATCGTCACCGGGCGTAAGCGCTTCATGCCGGTCATCAGCGACAGCTGGGACCAGGCTGCCGTCATCCTGGAGGCCATCAAGACCGAGCTGGCCGACAACCCCGCCTGCGCATGGACTGGCCCGCCGCCACCGGCCGCGGGCGCGTGTGGAAGACCGGCGTGTTCCTTTCGGCCAACAACCGCAAGATGGAGGCCTTCGGCACGCTCAAGGCCATCCGCGGCATCAGCCACGGCCCGTACCGGCCCGACTTCGTGTTCATCGACGACATCGAGAACGACGACAACGTCCGCCAGGTCAAGCAGCGCAACAAGCTCGAGCAGCTCATCACCAGCTCGGTGCTCAACCTGGGCCCGCCCGACGGCTCCATGGACGTGCTGTACGTGCACACGGTGCTCCACCACGACTCTGTGGCCAACCGCTTCCACAGCAAGCCG
>JAAUPH010000278.1 GCA_012035435.1 Sphingopyxis sp.
GGTCAGCGGGCAGAAGGCCGCGCTCGCCGCGCTCGGCGAAGCGGGCGGCCGGCTTACTATTCCCGCTGGCGAGTGGCGGGTCGATGGCCCGATCCATCTGCGCAGCCGGGTTGAATTGCATGTCGCCGACGGCGCGACGTTGCGGTTCAGCAGCAACCCGGCACATTTCCTGCCCATCGTCTTCACGCGGTGGGAGGGGACCGAGTGCTGGAATTACTCGCCGCCCATCTATGCCATTGGCGCCGAGGATATTGCGATTACCGGCGCGGGCACGATTGACGGGCAGGGCTTCGAAGGCTTTTTTCAATGGCGCGCCAAGCAAAAGCCCGACCAGACCGAGCTGCGCCGCATGGGCGCTGAGGGCGTGCCGGTCGAGCAGCGCGTCTTTGGCGAGGGCCATTTTCTGCGCCCGTCCTTCGTCCAGTTCATGAGCTGTCGCCGCGTGTTGATCGACGGACCGCGCTTCGTCAATTCGACTTTCTGGATGCTTCATCCGGTCTATTGCGACCATGTCACCGTGCGCAATGTGTCGCTGAAAAGCGATCACCTCAACAGCGATGGCGTCGATCCTGACAGTTCGACCAATGTGTTGATCGAACGCTGTGTGTTTGACGTCGGCGACGATGGCGTTGCGATCAAGGCGGGGCGCGATCAGGATGGTTGGCGCGTTGGGCGATCCACCGCCTATGTCGTTGTGCGCGATTGCGAATATCGCGGGACGGCGGGCGGCGGCATTTCGATTGGCAGCGAAATGTCGGGCGGGGTCCACCACATTTATTGCGAGCGCTACCGGATGAATGACATCATCCACGCGCTCTACTTCAAATCGAACCGCGACCGTGGCGGCGAAATTCGGGAAGTGCATATTCGTGATGTGACCATCGCCAAGGCGCAGTCGGTGGTCAATTTCACCACTGACTATCATGGCCATCGCGGCGGGGAATATCCAACCAACTTTACCGACATCAGCATTCAGAACGTCCGCTGCAGTGAAGCGACCGTAGGGTTGAGCCTGGTCGGGTCCGAGCGCGCGCCGCTTGGCCGGATCGCGCTGCGCAATGTCGTCATCGACCGCGCAGGCACGCCGCTGCGCAGCCGCTTTGCCGATGGTCTGCAGTTTGACACAGTTTTGGCCAACGGGGTGCCGATTGCGCCGCTGCGCGAAACGGGCGCAGAGACATTTGCTGACAAGCTGAAAAGCTGATCAGGTCAGGCGGCGCGCGGTTGGCCAGATTGCAGGGTCGATCTCTACACCGAAGCCGGGACCGGGCGGCAGGCGCAACGCCCCGTTCACCGGTGCAATCACGGGATTGTGTGCAAAATCGAGCGTGCGGGGGTTCATGCGATATTCCTGCAACCCGTAGAGATTTTCCGCCTGCGCGGCAAAGTGCAATAGCTCGACCGTCTCCATCCCGTTGCGCGGATAGTGCGGCGCCACGCCGACACCTGCGCGCGCGGCCATGCGCTGGACCGCCAGCGTCCGGATCATGCCGCCATTATACATGAAATCGGGCTGGAGCAGGTCGAGGCCCTCATTCTCGATACACCAGCGCCAGCGTTCCATTGCGCTGTCCTGTTCACCGCCAGCTATGGGGATTTTGACCCGCTCGGTCACCTGCCGCGTCATTTCGAAATCCTCGAACGGGCAGGGTTCTTCGAGCATGGCGACGCCATGATCCTCCAGCATCCTGCACAGCTCGATGGCGGCGGGGGCGTCATAGCTGCCGTTGGCGTCGGCATAGATTATGAAGTCGTCGCCAAAATGCTTGCGGACGGCGGCGACGATTGCCCCGCTGCGGCCTGGGCTGGCGTCGGCGTTGCGGCTCATTCGTCCGCCAACCTTGATCTTCGCGCCCTTGGCGCCCGTGGCGACGACCGCCTTTTCCAGCGCGGCAATCTCTGCGGCGGAGGTTGTCCGGCGGTTGAGACTGGAGACATAGATGGGAATGGTCTCACGCAGCACCGGGCCCATCATGTCGACGCAGCGCTTGCCCGCAGCCTTGCCCAGCATGTCCCAGATGGCGAGTTCGAGATGGCCGATGGCGGTCCAGAAAGCGAGGCCGGCGAATTTATACTGACTGGTGTAAACCCGGTCGATCAGCGTGGGCAAATCGCGCAGGTCCGCAGCCGAAAATGCGGGGACGGCGATCTGATGGAAAAGGCTGGTGACCTCTTCCATCCGGCTGTTGGCCTTAATGACGCCGTGATGCCCGTCGGTTGAGGTGACGCGAACGAATTGGTGTGCGCGGTCGCCGACGACCAATATTTCCGCCGATGCAAGGCGGATGGGCGTCGACAGGTGGCGGTGAAAATCGACCGGCGGCGGATCGTCGGTGAAGGCGAACAGACCGTCGGCGTCGATCTCGTGCGCGGTGCCGTCGAGATCGCGATAACCGAGCCGCAGTGTGGCCGGCCGCTCGATCTCGATCTTGATTTCGGGCAGCGACAGACATCCCTCCTCGTAGACGCGCCGCTCTTCGCCGAGGCGGACGATCCGCGGATCGACCAGCACCGATCGGCTGCTTTCGTCGTCCTTTCCTGACACGTCGAGCACCACCAGCCGTTTGGGCACCCCGACCTGGATCGCCGCGAGCCCGATGCCGGGCGCGTCATACATGGTTTCAAACATGTCAGAGATGATGGAAGTCAAATCGGTTCCCCTGGAAATATTTCGGCACGTTTCCGTAAGACCGAATCACCAAACATGACAATTGGATACACCATTGAAAACAAAATTTTAACAAAGGATAGGGATTAAATAGATTTTATCATGTGTGCCGGCTACCCGGTAAACCTCATGTAATCCTGTAGCAAAATGACTGCGCTTACCTTGTCTGCATTGCCTTTTACCTGCCGGTCTTTCTTTTTCATTCCACCTTCAATCATGGCTCGTTGAGCCAGCGTGGTGGTGAAGCGCTCATCCACTTCGGTGATTTTCATCGAGGGAAATTTACTTTTGAACAATTCGATAAACAACCGAACCCGGGGTGCATTTTCAGAGTCCTGACTTCGAAGGTTTTTGGGCATCCCAATGATGGCCTCATCGACCGTTTCTTTGCGAAAGTAGTTTTCCAGATAGGTGATCAGCTTTTCGGAATCGACTGTTTCCAGGGCGGTGGCAATAATTCGTAGCGGGTCAGTGACGGCCAGTCCTGTGCGTTTTGTCCGTAGTCAATCGAAAGAATTCTGCCCATGTAGTGAAGACAGACTAGTTAAGCTTGGTACGCTCAAAAATCTGGTGCGTACGGCATTTTCCAGCGCCATGGCCTTGGGAAACAAAATTTCATTCTCAATGCGTGCGTGTGTCTGCAAGGCTTTTTCAAACAGTTGTAGCTCCGTGTAAATGACTTTCACATGAAGAGGAGCCTCGGGTGATAAAAAATAATTCTGCGTGATTTTCCGGATGCCTTCCATCTCATCATCATGCGCTTCATGCTCCATCGCAAAACGCTGCAACGAATGCTTTTCCATCAGGTAGAACAGCCGCGAAGGATTGATTTTGTTTTTGCTGGGCTCGCTCCAAAGCCGCGATATATTTAAACAAGGTATCTTCTTCTTCGTAGATATGATGAATAAAATCTTCCAGAAAAAGCGGGAACAAAATTTTAAGATCTTTTTCTACCTGTTCGTAACCCGAATGATTGGCTTTAAAACTATTGACCAGTCGGCCAATGTATGGCAACTTATGTTTAACAAACAAAAAGTGTGCATGCTTGAGATACTCAATGATCAGGTCGGTCGGATACGAAATCAGTGGTAACTCTGCTTCACTAAAACTTTCGCTGGGGTTTTCCAGTTCGTGAATAATCTGCTCTACTTTTAGCCCCTTTTCAGAGCACACCTGCTCCAGGGTCTGCTCGGGATATTCGTAAAATCGGATGCCAAAATAGTGCAGCACATAGGCGCGCACGTTGTTTTGGTCAACAATGCTCACTGATAAGGCTGCTTTTGAGTAAAGGGAGGCTCATCTTACCTTGTAAATATAGTAAAGTGCTGAAATCTGATAGTCATGAAAAACATTAAAATTAAAACAGAGTTTGCCGTGAGATGTTAACTTACAGCCCTAAATGGACGTTAATTACCATCGAAGTTGAACGGAAATATGACAGAATCGCAAAATCCTAATAATACCCCCAACCAAATCAGTCTGCCTTTAA
>JAAUPH010000279.1 GCA_012035435.1 Sphingopyxis sp.
AGTCGAGCCGGGGCGGGGACGGACGATTGGCACCGCTTCCCGGAATCGCCGCGGCGATGCCGATTCGACTGCGCCGTCGACGCGAATTGCTCGTACGCGGTGAAGTACAGGGCGGCGATGCAGCCAGTTTCAACGCGCTGCAACAGCGGTTGGGGCGCAAGACCGTGTCGAAGAAGATGCTGGCCGAAGCGCCGGCGTTTGTCCGCCTTTACGACCTGCTAGCGCTGGGCCGCGAAGATTTACGGCCGCTCCCCTGGTCGGCCCGGCGCGCGCGGTTGGATGCGTTGATGGGCGAACTTCCCGCCGACCGCTTCGATCTGTCGGCCGTCATCGACGCCGAGCATTTCGAGGCGCTGGCCGAGCAGCGCGCGGGCGCGCGCGATGCCGCGATCGAAGGCGTGATGCTCAAGCGCCGCGATGCGCCTTACGTTGGCGGGCGCAAGGTTGGCCAATGGTATAAATGGAAGCGCGAGCCGCTCGTGGCCGATTGCGTCATGATGTATGCCCAGCGCGGCAATGGCAAACGGGCGAGTTACTACAGCGATTATACCTTCGGCTGCTGGTCGACACGGGGGAGTTGCTCCCGGTCGGCAAGGCCTATTCAGGGTTCACCGACGACGAACTGAAATGGCTCGACCGCTTTGTGCGGCAGAACACCACGGCGCGTTTCGGACCGGTGCGTGAGGTGGAAAAGACGCTGGTGCTGGAAGTGGCGTTTGACAGCATCCACGCCAGCAAGCGGCACAAATCCGGCCTTGCCATGCGTTTCCCTCGTATCTCCCGCATCCGTAAGGACAAGCCTGCGGAAGAGGCCGACCGGGTGGACACGCTGCTCGCAATGGCGACGTAAAAACGGAACGATTGCGTGCAAGGGCGGTTGGCCCACTATCCTTGTTGCCCAGGAGATCTCCCCCCAATGGCCATTGTTCATCCGCCGCTACCCTATGCGCTCGACGCGCTCGCTCCGCATATTTCGGCTGAGACGCTCACGCTTCATCATGGCGAGCATCACAAGGCCTATGTCGCGGCAGCCACTGGAAATTTGCTGAACTGGAAATTTGCGCACGAGAATTTCGACGGCGATGCGCCGCGGACCTACGGATGAGCGGGTGCTCGTTGCCGTGAGGCGTCAGGCACGGTGCTGGGACCACAAGATCCGGCACCGTAAGACGCTTGTTTTTCATTGACACCTCGGTCACAAGGTTGCGGTTCGCAACCTAAAATATAAGGAGTTTCCGATGTTCAGCCATGTCATGCTCGGTGCCGATGATATCGACGCCGCCAAGGCTTTTTATGATGCGGCGCTGGGTGCGCTCGGTGCCCGTCCCGGCATGGTCGATCCGCGGGGACGCGTGATGTATATCCATGGCGGCAGCATCTTCATGGTCACCAAGCCAATCGACGGCCAGCCCGCGAGCTGCGCGAATGGCGCGACATTGGGCTTTGCCGCGGCGACGCCTGAGCAGGCCGACGCTTTTCATGCGGCTGGTATCGCCCATGGCGGCACCGCGATCGAGGATCCGCCGGGCGTGCGCGATCCTGCGGGCATGAACCTGTACCTTGCCTATTTGCGCGATCCGGCGGGCAACAAAATCTGCGCCATGCACCGTATGGCGGCGGCATGACCGACCATCGCGGCGAGGTTGGCCTGCGCGCCGACCTTGCCGCGCTGGGCATCGGCTTCACCGAAGTTGAGCATCCGGCGCTGTTCACCGTTGCCGACAGCGATGCCCTCCACGCCGCAATGCCGGGCGCACATACCAAAAATCTGTTTCTGAAGGACGCGGGCGCGCATTTTGGCTCGTCACCGTGCCCGCGCACGACCGGGTCGATCTGAAGGCTCTGCCTGCTGCGATCGGCAGCAAGCGCGTGAGTTTCGGCAAGCCCGATGACATGATCCGCCTGCTCGGCATTGCGCCCGGATCGGTCACCCCGCTCGCGGCGATCAACGCGCCGCCCGGAAGCATCGCGATCGTGCTGGCGAAGCCGCTTGCCAGCGCGGCGCAGGTCAATGTCCACCCGCTGCGCAATACTGCGACAATGGGGCTGGCAGGGCCGGACGTGCTGCGGTTGCTTGAGCATTGGGGCCATGCGCCGCGCGTTGCGGCGATCCCGCTCCTATAATGTGCATATTGGGTGCGGTCCTCGCCGGTGGCCAGGCGCGCCGCTTTGGCAGCGACAAGGCGCTGGCGCTGATCGACGGACAGGCGCTGATCGACCATGTCATCGTCCGGCTTGCCCGCAATGCTCCGCCATCGTCATCGTTGGGCGGCATCATGCCGACTGGCCCATGCTGACCGACCGCCCCGCAGGCGGCGAGGGGCCGCTTGCCGCACTTAACGCAGCGCTCCACCACGCTGCCGCAGCAGATTATGACGCGGTGCTGACCGCACCCTGCGACGTCCCCGACCTACCGCCTGCTCTGGTCGCAATTCTGTCGCCCGGGCCCGCTGTACTGGCGGATCACCCCGTGATTGGTTTGTGGCCGTCAACGCTCGCTGCAACGCTCGACGCCTGGTTGGCGACAGGCGCTCGCTCGGTGAAAGGGTTCACCGAGCATGTCGGTGCGCGGCAAGTCAGCGGCCCGCCGCTGCGCAACATCAATCGCCCTTCGGATCTATCGCCTTAAGCGCGGCGGCCAGCGAGCTTTGCCCGCTGCCGCGCCGCGCACTGGTACGGCAGAGGGGCTGCCCTTGTCCGCCTTTTTCTGCGTCAATCGCCGCCGCGCCGCGCGAATGTCCTTTTCATCCACCGCGATACCCAATGCCTTGAGTATGTCTGTGGCTGAAAGATCCCCCTTGCCGACAGCGGCCAGGCATTTGCTTTGTATTTGGATGCGGGGCTGGTGGCGGTGGTGGCCTTGCTCGCAGTGATCGTCTTGGGCGATAGTATGAGGCAGTGGTATGGCTACCTTGTCTTGAAGCGGCCCTTCACCAGTAGCGAAGTGGTGGTGATGGCTGGTGGGAGTTCGCCAGGAAGATTGCAGATGACGATTTGTCAGGATGAGGAGCAGCGGGTGCAGTTGCCCGGGGGAGGGTGCGTGCTGATGAGGGCGAGCAAGAAAGGCAGCCTCGGCCACTCCCTTAACGAGAGGTGAAGAGAAATGCAAGGTACTCGCCCGGGCTCATGGCACGTCTCGGGGAATCGATGGCGAGGCAATCGAGGGGTAGGGTGAGTCAAAAATGTTCCCAGTGGCCAGTTTTTCAGACCGGCAGTCTGGCCGGACCCGGCGAATCGTAAACCGACAGGTCGTCGTACGTTCATTGCCTAAGTCCCAATCATGCCGTTAATTCCTGAGCCGCTACAACATCGTCTCATTCAGCTTCGCCGAGTACTCCACGAGTATCCGGAACTGAGCGGGCAGGAAGCGAACACCGCTGCCGTAATCTGCAAGTTCCTCGATGGGCTGGCCATCAAGTATCGGACTAATGTCGGGGGCTACGGAGTCGTTGCTGCATATTCCGGGATGCGCCGGTGTTCCCCACGTCGTCTTGCGCGCTGATACCGACGCGCTGCCGATTCAAGAAGACACAGGCTTGGAATTCGCATCGGTCCATGCCGGCGTTATGCATGCCTGCGGTCATGATGGACACACCACGATGTTGTTGGGTGCCGCGGCGCTCCTGTCCGAGGAGAAAGACCTGCCAGCTCCTGTTTCGATTGATTTTTTCAGCCGGCAGAGGAAAAAAGGGACCGGGGCGTTAGCCATGGATTGAGGCAGGAGCGCTGGAGGGAGCCGGGATGATTTTCGGTGGCCATCTCGACCGCCACTATCACCCGGGGACCATCGTCGTGGCCGAGGGTCCGGTCAATGCGTCGTCGGATAATTTCACGATTGAGATTATCGGACAGGGCGCACATGGAGCCCGTCCCCATGAAAGTATCGACGCCGTCGTGGTCGGAAGTCTCATGATCATGGCGCTGCAAACGATCGTCTCGCGCGAGATGAACCCCTTTTCACCCACCGTCGGTCACGGTTGGCGCATCCACGGCGGCGAGGCGATGAACGTGATTACGTGGGAGGGCGACTTGCGCGCGAGCGTCCAGCGCATGTTCGAGCGGCGCACGCCGTTTCAGATTCTCGGCAAGGCGCAGCGTGAAAGCGACGGCGAGCGGAGATACGCGCCGCTCTATTACCAGGTTAAGAAGTATGTC
>JAAUPH010000280.1 GCA_012035435.1 Sphingopyxis sp.
GCTGGACCTCGCTCGACCCTCCTCGACACTCCCACGCCGCACCTACCTGGCCGCGCAGTGCGGTACTACGACGCCCTCCGCACGTACTACGTCAATCTCATCGCGTTGGAACGTTTTCTCCAGCGCGACCTCGTCTTCACCCCCTGATCTCTTGGCCCTGAATACCGCCCGCGAGGGATTTTTTGTCGTGCTCGAACTCAGCGAAAAAACACTCGTTGAAGTGGGCTATGCGTAAAGCTACGTCACTGTTCCTTCACTTAGCTTCGCTGACTGCCTCGTGCTCGCAAGGCCCGGTGGAAAAGAGCGAGAGTACAGACATGACATTTTCCATTCAGGTGGCTGGGCCAGAGCATGCACCTCTGGCGGAAGCTATTTGCACACTCATCGAAGACGCGGCCAGAAAACGGGGAACCGGTATCGCCAAGCGGGACCCGGAGTCAGTCCGGGTGACGAGACTAATTCTCCCGGCACCCGCGCGATGGCGACAACGCCGGTGCGGCCGACCTCTACCAGTCCGCATTCGCGCATCAGACCGACGAAGCTGTCGACTTTTTCGGACGTGCCGGTGATTTCGAAGATGAAGCTGGTGAGCGTTGTGTCAACGACCTTGGCGCGAAACACATCGGCGAGGCGCAGTGCCTCGATCCGTTTGTCGCCGGTGCCCGCGACCTTGACCAGCGCCAGTTCGCGTTCGACATGCGCGCCCGCGTCGGTGAGGTCGGTGACGTTATGGACCGGGACCAGCCGGTCGAGTTGGGCGATAATCTGATCAATCACCGGCGGCGGGCCGTTGGTGACAATGGTGATACGCGAAAGCGCGTGATCGGCGCTGATGTCCGCGACGGTCAGGCTTTCGATATTATAGCCGCGCGCCGAGAAGAGCCCGGTGATTTTGGCGAGAACGCCGCTTTCATTGTCCACCGTGATAGTGAGGACGTGGCGTTCGGCTTTTTGAGCGAGGATTTTCATAATTCGGTTCCAGCGAAAATAGGGACAGTCCCTATTTTGCGGCAGATTGATTGCGAGACCGAAAACCCGGTATGAGAAAAATAGGGACTGTCCCTATTTTCGCAGAGCACTACCCCCATCACACCAGCGCCTTTGCTTCGTCGTCCATCGTGCCGCTGACCTGATCGGCTTGCAGGATCATGTCGGTGTGGGCGGCGCCGCTCGGGATCATCGGGAAGCAGTTGGCGAGTTTGGCGACGCGGCAGTCGACCAGCACGGGACCGTCGTGCGCCAGCATCGCGGCGATGCCGTCGTCGAGTTCGCCGAGTTTTTCGATGCGGATGCCCTTCCACCCATAGGCCTCTGCCAGCTTCACAAAGTCTGGCAAACTGTCGCTGTAACTGTTGGAATAGCGGCTTTCATAGGTGAGTTCCTGCCACTGGCGGACCATGCCCATATATTCGTTGTTGAGGATGAAAATCTTGACCGGCAGGCGATATTGGGTCGCGGTGCCGAGTTCCTGAATGTTCATCTGGATGCTGGCCTCGCCCGCGATGTCGATGACGAGCGCGTCGGGGAAGGCAAGCTGGGCGCCGATGGCGGCGGGGAGGCCATAGCCCATGGTGCCGAGGCCGCCCGATGTGAGCCATTCATTGGGCGCGTCGAAATCAAAATGCTGGGCGGCCCACATCTGATGCTGGCCGACTTCGGTCGTGATGATCGTCTTGCGGCCCTTGCAGGCCTGCGCCAGCGCTCGGATCGAGCGTTGCGGCATGATGTCTGCCGCAGCGCGCTTGTCTTCGGGGAAGTCGAGGCAGCGGGTCGCGCGCCAGCCGTTGATGCGGCGCCACCATTCGGAAAGGTCCGCAGGTTTGTGTCCGGCGTGCTGCCATTCGGCGATCAGCGCAGCGAGCGCGCGGTCGGCGTCGGCGATGATGGCCAAATCGACGGGCACGATCTTGTTGACGCTCGACCGGTCGATGTCGATGTGGATTTTCTTTGCATCGGGGGCAAAGGCATCGAGCCGGCCCGTCACCCGGTCGTCGAAGCGCGCGCCGACACAGATGATGAGGTCGGCGCGGTTCATCGCCCAATTTGCCTCATAGGTGCCGTGCATGCCGAGCATGCCAAGCCATACGGGATCGCTGGCGGGGAAGGCGCCGAGGCCCATAAGCGTCGAGGTGACGGGCGCGCCGGTGAGCGCCTGCAACTCGCGCAGCCGTTCGGACGCGGCGGGGCCAGCATTGATGACGCCGCCGCCGGTGTAGAAGATCGGGTTGTTCGCCGCTGCGATCATGGCGGCGGCTTCGCGGATCGCAGCGGGATCGGGGTCGACCTGCGGCCGGTAGCTGCGGTGCTGAATATGGTCGGGGACGCGATATTCGGCGCTGGCGACCTGAACATTCTTGGGAATGTCGATAACGACCGGCCCGGGGCGGCCATTGGTGGCGATATAGAAAGCCTCGTGCATCACCGCGCCCAATTTGGCGGGGTCCATGACGAGATAATTATGCTTGGTGCAATGGCGCGTGATGCCGACGGTGTCGCATTCCTGAAACGCGTCGGTGCCGATCAGCGTGGTTGGCACCTGACCCGTGATGACGACCATCGGGATGCTGTCCATCAGCGCGTCGGTGATGCCGGTGATCGCGTTGGTCGCGCCGGGGCCGGAGGTGACGAGCACGACGCCGGGCTTGCCCGTGGCGCGGGCATAGCCCTCTGCGGCGTGCGTCGCGGCCTGTTCGTGGCGGACGAGGATGTGGCGGATCGTCGGGTGGTTATAGAGCATGTCGTAAATCGGCAGCACCGCGCCGCCCGGATAGCCGAATACGGTATCGACGCCGAGATCGACCAGCGCCTGAACCACCATTTCCGCGCCGCTCATTTCACGCACTTTTCTGCTCCCGTCACACCAGATGTTCATGCTGAACTCGTGTCAGCATCCATGGCGCGCCGTTCGAACCTTGCACCATGGACCCTGAAACAAGGTCAGGGTGATGAATTAGGGTCCTGACCCTAGTCTAAAGTCGTTCCGCTCATCCCGCTGCGCGCCTTGTGCGCTGCAACAGGATGCGGGGCAATAGGTGTATGATTCTGACCTGTCAACAGCATATCGCGTAATTTAATTGCTAAATTATCAAGATTGTCGTGATTTAATATCTCTGCGTGCCGCAACCAGTCTGCGGGAAACTGGTTGTTGAACCAGGTGGTCTGGCGTTTGAGATATTGGCGGGTCGCGGCTTGAGCCAGCGTAAGGGCGTCGGCCATGCTGATTCACTGGCCTGCGCTGCGGCAAGCTGGCGCACGCCAATGGCGCGCATGACGGGGAGATCGGGATGGAGGTTGCGGGCGACAAGCGCAGCGACCTCTTCCGCCGCACCGCGCGCGAACATGCTGGCGAGGCGGATGTCGCAGCGTTCGCGGAGCCAATCGCGCGGGGGCAGGAGGATGGCGGGTGTCAGCGCCAACTTGCCCTCCATCGCGCCCTCGCGCCGTTCTTGCCAGATGTGCAACGGGGTGCCGGTTGACGTGATGACTTCCAGCGCGCGCGCGATGCGGGTGGTGTCCTGTCGCTTCAATTGCGCGGCGGCCTGTGGATCGGCGCTGCGCAGACGGCGATAGGCTTCGTGCACGGGCATGGCGCGAATGGAGGCCCGAATGGCCTCGTCAATCGCAGGGATCGGGGCAATGCCGTGGAGCAAGGTGCGGATGTAGAGTCCCGTGCCGCCGACGATGATGGGAATTGCGGCTGCGCTATGGGCAGCCGAAATTTCGGCGCGGGCTTCGGCGGCCCAGCGCGCGGCGCTATAATCCTCCGCCCCATCGATATGACCGAATAGCCGGTGGGGAACGCCATCCATCTCGGCCTCGGTTGGGCGTGCTGACAGGATTGCGAGATCGGCATAGACCTGGCTGGCGTCGGCGTTGACGACGACGGCGTTCTGCCCCCGTGCGATCAACGCTCTGGCGAGCGCGACGGCCAATGCGCTCTTGCCGCTGGCGGTGGGTCCGGCAATAAGTGCGACGCGCGACAGGTTGTTTGCCGCTGACAGGGGTGTTTTGATGGTCATAGTCACGCTGATAGCAGCCGATGCCCTGCGCGACGAGGCGATTGAGGAGGCGGTAGGGCGGCTGGCGGCGGCGGGCTTTACCGTCAACGCGCCCGCGTGGATCGACCGGGGCAGCGCGGCCGATTTCGTGCT
>JAAUPH010000006.1 GCA_012035435.1 Sphingopyxis sp.
TCCGGGCTGGTTACCCCCGATAGCAAATCGTCCAGTGTCTCTTGCTTGATCGTCGTCGTCATCGTCGAGTCCCTTCTTCCTCAGAATGGAACCCGGTCCCCGCTTACACAAACAATCTGACACCCTCTCGCATAAACGATTGGCGCGCCCCACAGGATTCGAACTCTTGAACCAACAGCCCTAATTCTGCCGCTAAAACACTGCCGATAATTGACCGGCGGATTAAGCCGACCTGCAGTTTACCCCCACTGTTCGTCCAGAAGCGCGGCAATCGATAAAGACACTCTCTCAACCGCAGATTTGACCGCATCGTCGATATGTACATACCTTCCCGTGACTGATCCGGCAGCATGGCCAAGCATCGCCGCTATGGTCAGCTCGGAATAGCCAAGCTCGCCCGCAATGCTTCCGAAGGTGTGGCGCAAAGTGTGTGCCGTAACATCCTTCCAGCCCAACCGCTTACAAATCCTTCCAAGCACACCGTCCGCCGCTACGAAATGCGTTTGCCCACTATCTGACGGAAAAATATATGGAACGTCCTTGCGCGCAGGCTGGCTACACAAGAGCTTTAACGCGGGGGTCCCAACGATTCTGATCTGTGCGCCGGTCTTCGTGTCCGCGAAAGCTACGTACCCCTCTTCGGAAATCCAACTGCGCTGCATCGCTTGAGCCTCATTTAGTCGGAGGCCAGTCAAAGCTAAGAGACGAACAATCGCCAAGCCGACAGGGTGTTCAGAGCCGGAAACCTCATGAATTGCCCGACCAAGGTCTCGCAACTCGTCGCGGCTAAGTCTGCGAGTTCGTCTTTGGTCAGGAAACTTTCGGACTCCTAAGGCGGGATTGACGTCAATTAGACCGGCGCGTTTCGCATGGGCAAAAATGCTGTGCAATGTTGTCACCGAACGTGCCGCCACTCCCTTGCCACCGCGAGTCAGACCGCCGCGACCCTCACCGCGTGGTCGAGCAGTTTTTCCTGCGGCAATATCGTGCTGCATGGTTTCGACGTCGGGCAGTCGGATAGCCGCCACTTTTCGACCACCAACTAGCGGGCGGATATGTGTCTCGATACGACTGCGATCCATGGCGAGGGTAGACGCCTTAATCGCGGTGCGTTTCCGACCCAGCAACCTTCCCGACTCTGCCTCCTCGAGATACCAGTCGCATAGCTCTCCAACGGTAAACCCGCCCTTCTTCGCTGCTTTCTCGTCCGCAGGATCAAGACCACGCGCAACATCACCGAGTTTGATCCGCGCTTCGTCGCGTGCTTGTTCAACCGTCATCACGCCAAAGCGGCCAAGAACGAGGCGGCGTTTCCGTCCTTCTGAGTTACGGTACTGGACAATAAATGACTTGGTGCCGGCAGCCTCAATCTTACACCCAAACCCTCTGAGTTCTTTATCCCAGAGAAAGGTTGGCCGCCCTACGATCGGTTTCGCATCGACAACCATTTTCTTTGTGAGACGTTGCGTGTCAGCCATGCCGTCCTCCATGCCGCCCGCTCCACTGGCGACCGTTCTCGTACCCAGGCAGCATAGCTCGTATCCAATTAGTATCCAACCCGCATCGCGTTGACGGTGGTCAACGACGGCAAATGGTGGCTCGCCTCAATCACATAATGCTGTATTCACGAGATAAAGTGGCCCGAGGAGCATTGGCGGCGGCCCGCTTCGGCATTCCGCTCCTCTTTGCCAAGGTTGGGGTCGAGGGTTCGAATCCCTTCGCCCGCTCCATTTTGTCTCATAAAAACAAAGACGTAGTAGAAAGCGAACATCGTGTTCATGGCTTACAAGAAGCTGAAATTTCGAATGTAAGCAGTTTGTAAGCAGCGTTTCGCCCTGACGGCGCACGGCCATTTTTCTGCATTTTTTGTCGGACCCTCGCGGATTCTAATACCGGGACTCTGCCATGGGGTGGTGAAGCTCCGTGCTTGCATTCCATCCGCGTCCAAACCTGCCAGTTTTTGGGGATGGCTCCCGGTGGATCATGGGAGAGATCAGCCCAGTTTGAGCCGATAGCTTCCTGAACATTGAAGGAGGCGCATCAATATGTTCGGCGATCACACAGCGCGTCTCGGCGACTTCGACTTGCGGACTTTGCCCAGGAGTTTCTCCGAAGGAATCCGCACTATCGCCATCAGTACCAAATGATCGTCGAGAATGACCAACTAAATTCGGAACTCATCTGGCAGCAAAAATGGTCAACGCGGCGACAAGCACAAGCGGCCATCTTCCAATACATCAACGGGTTCTGCAACACCCGCAGACGGCATTTATGTCTGGGCGGCATCAGTCCACTCGCATTCAAGGCTCAGGTGGCGTAATGAGATAGGTGACCGGCGCAAAACCGTTACAAGTCCGGTACGTCTATTGGATTTGTATACCCTTTCGATGATCGTTTTCACTTCTGGCGCACATCGTAGATATTCGACGTTTCCAAATCTGGGCGCGATGACCAAAATGCACTAGTGCATTTCGGCGCTCGTTTGGCAATTGGCAGAACGATAGCTGACCTTCGACAGCCCAGCGGCGCTGGGCTGTTGGGCTGCGGTGGCGACGTATCTGGAAGCAGCGTCAATCCAATGGCCAATGGAGAAATGGCACATGATCGACAAAGTCATTTATTCAGACACGCCAAAGCTGCCGCATGTCTGGGAAAGACGGATATTCAAGAGCGCGTTATCCTTGTTGACGGCGATCTTCGCGGTTGGGCTTGCTACTCCGGCAACCAGTGCCAAGGACTCCGCAACAATTGTGAATAGCCAGAGCGCACTTGCGCGCCTGCTCAATAATAGCGGCGTGACTTTGCAATGGATAAGCTACGCGGGCAACGATCGCGGGTTGGTAGAGACACGTTGGCACGGGAAGACCGTGCACCTTGAAGCCGAGCAACGGGACCGCAGCACCGATGCCTATGTGCGTTTGAACGGGATAGTGACCAGCATCGACCAAAATTCGTTCACGTTCCGGGGAACAATTGAAATTCTGGGAACCCCAAATGCGGAGCGACGATGCCGCAGCGACGGTGAATGGCGCTTTGCCGTGACCCAGAACCGGAAATATTGGCGGCTTCGGCAGTTTGAATGGTGCGACGATCGTACCGACTATATTGACATATATTTTTGATTTGCGGCATTTTTTAAGCGATTTGACGACAGAGGCGAAGAGAATGACAGATTACATTGGTTGGACTATACGCTGGCATCTGATCGCAACGTTCGCGCGTGGTTTTGCGCTTCTGTCGATTGCGCTGGCCTCATTCATTTTTGCCTCTGCGCCAGCGTCAGCGTGCGCTGGGCCGCATTGCGACCCCAACTGGGCATTTCAGATGGAGATGCAAAAAAGACGCGATCAGGAACATCACGAGATGGTGGTGCGGGAGAGTCACCGGCGCCAGATGGAGGGCTATGGTAGCCAGCAAAGCGGGTCTTCCAGCGGATCTGTTCCCCCGCCGCCAAGCGAGCCCCCGCGCTATGTGCCGCCGCCGCCGCCAAAGGGCTGGCAATCGCGCTTTACCGGGTTTGTGACATTCAAAATAGGGCAGGACGAGGATCAGGATCCGAGCCGGTTCCGCTATGATTATGCCATTGCTATGAACTATGGCAGCGCGGAGGAGGCCAAGGCGGCCGCCACGAACTTGTGCCGCGAGCGGGTGCTGCGCAGCCGGGAATCGTTCGACATCGACTATCAATGCGAGCAGTCCAGCTATGTGTACAAGGACGCCTTTCTATCGCTGGTCACGCACTGGAATGGCAGTTTTGGGCTTTATGATCAGCCGACTATGGAGCTCGCAATCTCGCAGCACGGCCAGGGCATAGAGATTGGTGGACGAACCTATTATTGCGCTGATCCATCGAACCCAACGCCTGACAATTGCCAATCCTGGCTATTTGGCATCGGCCTGAACGGCAGTCACCGCGACCCGGGCAAACCCTCTGACTTCAGAATCTTTGCCTGTCCGGCAGGGCCTCCCGGCCCCCTCTATAAAGTCATTGGTGTTGATCGCCTCTCCGGTGCCGATGTTCCGCTCTGCGGCCCTGATCCGGTGGCTTTCACCGTCATGGATCGCGCCGAGCGCTGGGATGCCTATGCCACCCATCCGCGCTATGTCCTTCCCTTTGCAGTGGGTGGCTTTGCTGATCTGGCAGCTGCACAAAAAGCGGCGCTGGATATGTGCACCCGTTTTGCCGGTGCCGGATGTGCCGCGGCGGGTGAAGCCAAGAATGGATTTGCCGTTTGGGTCCGCAATGAGGAGGCACGCCTGTTCCTAGGCACAGGACCAACAGAGGAAGCAGCACTCCTTAACGGGCGGGTAAAATGTTCGGCGGGGCAAGTGTCGCCATGCGCGAAAGTCGTTACCCGCATCGCCGGAGATCTGCGCGTTTATGGCCCCCGCGACAAGTCAAACGATTTGCGCTATTTCGGCGCCTTGGCATTGCCCGGCGGAAAGGTCGGAGAAGACCGCCTGGGTTGGATATCGTACAATATGGAAAACCAGTCCGATGCTGATCGCTATGCGTTGCAAGCCTGTCAAAGCGGCAACCGGACAAAGGCAGCCTGCAAGATCGTTGCTGGCGGCCTTGGCACTACTATTTTCGGTTATTCTGGACTCGATGGCAGCCGCGGCACATTCTCGCTGATGAAGAGAGGCTTAGAAGGGGCGATCGAGGTAGACGATCGCGTCGCCACCATGCTGAAGGCCATATGCGAACCCAAAGGGACATTGTGCAGATCTGTGGGTGGTGTGGTCGTCAGCGACGATGGCGAGGGGCGCCAGCCTGGTATCACTACGCTGCAATGGCCGCGTGATTGAATTGGGCGACGGTCTCGCTGCTAGCCGGCCGGTTTGAGTTCAAACGCCGGTGTTTCGCTTGACCCACCCTCTATCGTCCATTCAATCTTGCGCGCCCCGCCGGTTCCGGTTTGCCGCCCATTGGTCGTAACAATGTCTGCGTCGGTGGTGACGGTGAAGGCGCCTTTTGAGAGGTTGAGCAGCGCCTGGCTCTCCTTGGTCAAGGGATCGTCCCGATCTGACTTTGACATTTGACCCAGCATGACTTTTCGAAACTGTTGAGACGCAAGCCCGCCTGCGGTCATGGAGATGACGCCTGACTTGTCGCGCGACAGGTTCACGAACGGCATTGCATATTGCACCCCCGGGACCACTGGAAAGGCAAACTGCCGATCCAGCGTTCCTGACATTTCATAGTCGATGTAGAATTTCCCGTTCCCCAAGTAGCGAACATCCTTCCACCCAGGATATTGCATCAGTTCGCTAGCCAATTTTTCATTCTCTTCCGGGTTCAATACATCGTAGCCGATCAACATGGCGAGTTCCCGACTCTCCCTGCGTTGCGCCTCCCCCTTTGCTTCATATGCCTCGCGTTTGATGGCAATCTCGTCCTTGGAACATGTCCTCGGTTCAACCTCCTCCGCTGTCTCGGATAGACAATTTGCCATCGCGTCATCCCATGGTTCCTGCGGCCGCTCCTGCGGAGCGAGAAACACTACCGTCCCGACATACCGGTAGTTAAAGCGCCCGTCGCTTCTGACATCGAGTTCGGACTGGAATTGGCCCGGCAGGAAGAAGCAGCCTGACAATGCGAGGCATGCAGCGGCAAGCAGCAGAATGCCTCCCCATACGTTCGAAGTGACGAAAGATACTCCCATAGTTGCGGGCCTCTTCTAGGGTCAGGACATAGACCGAACCGCGCATAAGCGAGCCAGGCCTTTCGGCGTACAAGCCGATATGCACTAGTGCATGGAAATGTTTGGCGTCGCAGCCGCGATGCACATAGGTGCGCATGCTATATAACAATCGTCCAGACATAATGTGATCGGAAGGGTCTCAGGTCATGCGCCTACTGCTGATCGCTGCCTTGACTGGCTTTGGATTCTTAGCTGCTTGCGCGCCAATCTCTCGCGAAAGCTGCATTAATGATAGCGCCTATGACATCGGCTTTGCTGCGGCGATGGAAAATGCGGAACCAGATGGCCGATATCAGCGCATCTCCAAGATTTGTGCAAAGCAAAGCCGTACGGTTGATGTCGTGGAATATGATCGCGGTTTCGAAGTTGGAACGGCGAATTTTTGCAGTAGTCCCGACAATGGCTATCGCTGGGGCCGCCAAGGCAGAAACTATAACGGCGTATGCGCCAGCGCCGAATTCAGCCTTGCTCATGAGGATGGACTGCGCCTCCACAAAGTTGAAAAGCGAGAGGCAGAGATAAAGCTACGCTTGGACCGGATACGGGATCGCTTGGTCTCCATTTCCGATAAGTTGAAAAATGACAAATCCCTGAGCGAAGACAAAAGACGCGCCCTGGCGGCAGAGGAGGATAGTCTATTGCTAGAGCGAAGCGATCTACTTGCCGAGCAACGAAGCTTGGCAACCCGCTGACTAGAGCGGCTTCCGTTCTGGCTGCGCCAGCTCGACCGCTCTAGGTTTTTGATTTGCCGCGTTTTCCGAGCCGTCAGGTGATTCCACCTGACTAGAAAACGCTCTAGAGAAACTCATTCCCGGACTGTTGCTTCCGAACTGTCAACTACCTCGCGCCGATAGGTTGTAATATAATCATAACTCCCACCGCTGCGACATGGGTACATACTTTTGAAATTGACCAGCCTGAACTTGCCCCGGTCCCAGACATATTCCGAAGCCTCCCCGCAATCGGCCAAAGATCGGCCGCGCCCGAAGCTTAATAGTCTTCTGGCGTCTTCGTTCCACCTGACGTCAGGCAATTCGGGATCTTCCAGCATGGCATTTCCGGGATAAGGCCAAAATTCCGCTTTGCTCGACCGGCCATTCTCATCGACGATCAGCAGCATGCGATAGGGGTTGTAGCCCCCGCATGTCGTTGGCAAAATCATCAAGCTGTGACGATCATCCAGCCTGGTATATTCCGGCGGTTCTGCCGTCGCCCCTTCGTTATACTTGATGCAAGGGTCGAGTGCTTTCAACGTCGCAAGTTGGGTCGCGTCGACCTCGGAGGCTGGCCTGTCCGTTCGCGGTGGCAGATACACAGGCTGCTGCGGAACCATGGGTGGAATGACACTATAATTCCATGGTTTACGCCCTGTGCGGGCAAGCGCCGATGTGGTGCCAGTCCGATATTGCTGGGTATCGATATATGTCAGCGCATCGCGCCAACCACGCAGCGACGCAGATGCCACCTCTTGTCCCCTTGCATCAAGCAATGCAATCTTCCGCGCGCTGCGCGACGCCGCGATCAAGCGCTGCGAATTGCGGTTGTCGAGGCTGTAAAGTCCATCTTTCGATGAAAGCCGGACATCAATTGATCGGCTATCTAGCGCCAGTTTTTGGACAGAGCCAAGATTCGTCTCCGAAGCCCACCCCATTATTGCAAGCTGGATCACCAAGCCGTCCCCCGGCGCTGGGCCAGCCTTTAACGAGACCGAGAGCGTGCCATCCCCAATCGGCCCGTCGTCACCTTCCTGATATTCTTCCTCGGCCAGCGACGTTGCATGGCAAGCTCCCAGATTGTCGCAACCCACGACCCAGTCGGTAAATTCTTTAAGGTCGCCGACGGCGAACGCCTGCCCCATTAAAGCTAGCGAAATTGCTGAGGTGAGCATTGTTCAAAAAGCTCCTTCGGCCTGCACGTTTAAAAAGCAGCGCACCATGTGGATGGTGGGCAGGCCATTTTCAGAATATTCAATTGTCAAAGGCTGGCCGGATTTTCGAAGCGTAATGTAGCCGGTTTCATCCACATTCGGCCACCGTACCCAGAATGTGACTTGATCTCTTTTCAGGAGTCGCTTGCTGGGCAAAGTAGCCGTCATCGCCGGTCCCGTCCTAGCCATGCCCACTCGTTCTTTTGTTCAATATACGCACCCAGATAGCGCACTTGGCCGTCATGGGTAATGATATCCGTGTCGTGATCACCGTTTTTGTTCCTTCGGTTTGCTTTTCGCCGATAACGGGCATCGGTGTAGCATCGTAGCCCTCTTCGGCCGCGGCCCATGCCCCTAGGAACTGCTTAGGCACCATGATTTGAGCAACGGGCAGATAGGTTTTCCGATTACCAGCAGGATCGAAAATTATCGCGCCGCGAGGTCCAACAACGGTCCCAGCCGGATGACGCAGATCGGGATTATCCGATGCTTCAACGACTGCCGCGGAGCAAGATAATGTTAAGGCGATAATGTGGATTGCTGTAAACTTCATGCAGCGGGGTTGCTGCCTATAGGCGATGCTGGCAATTCGGGTCGCCGCACTAGTGCATATTTGCGCCATGGCTGGGAATGCCGAATTTGGTACCCGCCCGCCAGAGCATCCAGCTCGGCCATCGGCGCTGATGTAGCAGTACATTTGCGATAGTTAACAACCGTGTTGGCCATCGCTTATCTGGCTGTGCGGTGTATCTCGAATTTCAATGGGCAGGCCATGCAAACATTTCCAAAATTTCTGTTGTTCATTGCCGCATTCATCGGCGTGGCAGCAGCAACGTCCGGTCAGGCCAAGGCTCAGAGCTGCCCGGCGGGAATTCCAGGGGGCGGCAATCCTGGTTGCATCCCGCCCGATGTGTATCATGGAAACCAAGGCAATGGACAGGCAGGTTCATCGGCATCGGCGGAGCCGCTTTATCTCAAGTGGCAATCCGGTAATTCCGCGCTTGTCGTGCATCCCGACGTCACCGACGTTTGGGCCGTGTGGAACACCGACTCCGTCGAGGGTGCTAAAGAAATAGCTCTAGAGGGCTGCACCAAAGTCATGGGTAAGGGCTGCTTTACGGCCATTACTTCGACAGGGGGTACCATCGCGTTCGGCCGCGGGCCGAATGGCTTTATTCGCGCTAATTGGGGTAAGAAGAAGGCCGATGCAGTGAAGAAATTTCACCAAGAGTGCGCCGCCGACGGTATCGTATGTCAGTTGCAGGAAACTTTTACCTCTACCCATATCAAACGGCCTGCGTCCGTGCCGATCCAGCGCGCTATGGCTCACCTGCCTGAAACGCGCGCGGTGGCAGCCTTTGGTGCGGTTGCGACACCCAAAGTCGATGCGGTTGGCACCAAATGGCAGGGACATGCCTGGCTGATAACCGGCCGTACAACATATACAGCTGCGGCGGATCAGGCTATGTCGCGGTGCCAAGCTGATACTGGTATGGTTTGCGGGGTTGATACACATGGTGTGAATTCTAACATCTATTTGTACACCACACAGGACGATTATTTCTTCTGGTCGGTCGCTCTCTCCCGCGACGACGCAACGACCAATCTGGCCAAAACATGCAAGCAGCGCCACAAGGGCAAGAAATGTGTGATTACCTCATTCTATGATATGCAAACATCACGCAATGAGGTGGTGAGGATGCAATGGAACCGGTAAGCTGACAGGGCATCTAGATTGACAAATCAAATATTGCAGCGCCGCATTTTGTGCAAACTGCTTAGCCCTATACCTGCAAGATCTCGCATATCCGCGACGACGGCTTTGGGCGAAATAGCTGGATGGTTCCAATTCGCCTGCCTGCTGCAACTGATCGACATAAGCATCTGATGCTGCATCAAACGCCACAAAAACCGTGCGATGCTTTGGCTGAGAGGCGTCGATTGTGGTGCAACCACTCGTTACCAGGAGAACACAAACCAGTCCGGTTATTGTCTGGCGTTGCGCCATATATCTGAACCTCAACAACGATGAAATGTCGCTCAAAAATTGTACAGCCTATCCTCAAAGTCTTGGAGAAATCGGCCAATGACTGGGGTTTGAGCGATCCGATCTACCACACCATGTCGTCCCGGCCCAATTGTTGAGGGTTGAGCGAGGTTGCGCTGAATCATATTGGTAATGCCAGGGTTTACGCCGACAGAAATGTCGATGGAAATCACACGGGCATCAAGCCATGCTGGCGGATCACGTCTAGGAACACGTCTGGTTCAGGGCGCACGCGGTAATTGTCGGTCTGGTGGGTCCAGATCACCTTCCCTGCCGCATCTGTGATAATCACCGTCGGCACTACGGTGTCGCTGTCATAGCCCAGCACCTGCATCCCAAACGGAAGGCCGTCTTCTTGTGCGATACCAAGGGTACGAGCGGCTTTGTTGCCCTCATCGGTCAAAAAATAGAACGGCACCGCAAATTTCTTGGCCAGGGCCTCGGTGTTTTCATGCGGCTGGGGCGATATCAGTACCACTCGCACGCCCATGGCGTCGAGATCCTGGTAGCGAACGGCCAATTCCTTGATCTGCGCCGAGCAAAGCGGGCACCAGTTACCGCGGAAGAAAATGAGGATCGATGGCTTGCCGACCAGATGGGCAGAGGGGAACCTTGCCCCTGTGGAGCTCTTCAACGCGAAGGCAGGGAGCGGTGCCCCGATCTTAATTTCGGCGCTTGGTTCCCGCCCCCCATAGCTCGAATACCAATAAGCATAGACAAGAAAAGCGACCCATCCTGAAACTGCCATACCGAATGCCAAGGCGCTGCCACCCGACATCAAAGCGTAGCCGCTCAATCCGACGCCGATGAAACCCATCACGTTAATCAGCGGGAGACGTTCACTGGTCCGTACAATTGAGGTGAATATCATCAGAAATCCAACGAAGACTGGCATCGGAGCCGTAGCCATCAAAACCCCACCCCAGCTAAGAACATCTCCACCATTGTATATCGCCCACCCCGCGACACAGGCGAAGGCGATCATGGTCATCAAGTAGATCATGATAAAAACTGACTTGAGCAGGTTCATGAATCGCACCCCTTTTGGCCTTATCTTCGAAGTATTTGGCAGCTTTCTTATTTGGCGACTTTGTCGCGGGCTGGATCGCCCCCGCAGCATTTTTCTTCGACAGCGGTGCAGGATTTTGCGCTGGTCCAGCTGCGCTGAACATCGAACTTCGGTATGTTTAGCTCAACAGCGATAACGCCACTTCAGCGATTTTCTCGGGCGCCTCAATATCGATGAAATGACCGACTTCGTCGTATTCCTCGTATTGCGCCTGCGGCGCGTAGCGACGGACGGACTGGCGATCCGTTTTGGCATGCGACTTGTCCGCAAGACCCCACAGAATGGCGGCTGGTATCCGGACATCGATAACTTGGGGGAACACCGCCAGTTTTTGAACTTGCGACGCCAAAGCGTAAGCGCATCCACATTGCTGGATAGCGCGGGCCTCTTTTTGTAACGTCTCGACCGGGGCGTGCGGTCCAGCTGAATAAGGAATCCAATAATCGACTGATATCTTTTCGCGCTGCAAGCGGAAGCCAATCTGCCCTTCGAATGGCACGGCAAGTAAGGCCCCGCCCATGCCCTCGTAAATCCACTTGCGCTCGGCTTCGAAATCGCCCGTTTGCGCTATGATCACGCCGGCCAACTGCTCTCCGAGTAACTCACTGATGCGGGCAGCGAAAAGGCCCTGGATGCATGGCCCGACCAGAACCACTCTCCCCAAATCGAGTGATGAAAGCAGTTCTGCAAGGATTTGACACGAGCTTTCAAACTCCAGTGCCTTTGGCGATTTCGGATAAGAAAAGCCGAACCCCGGTATTTCGAAGATCGCTATGTTGAAACGGTCTTCCAAAGTTGCGATCAGCCGATCATAGCTCTCGATTGTCGCCGGTCCATCGGGCAGAAAGGCCAGTGTCGGTTTGGCTTTATCAGCACCGTGAAGGCGATAACGGATGAAGCATTTGTCATGATCGAAAAGAGCCAGACCAGGCCTGCTGGCCAACGCGCGCTGCTTGAAAGTCGCCTCGTCCAATCCGGAGAAGGCAAGCGTATCGAGAATTGCCGGGTCAATAGCCATAAATATTTCCAAACTTCAACGAATCGGTATACAGATCGGTATATCTATGGATAAGCGCGATGCAATCTTGAAAGCGGCCGGGCGTTTGTTCGCAGAATCGGGGTTCGGCCTGGTCGGTGTGGATTTGATCGCGGCTGAGGCGGGCGTGACGAAGCGAACGCTTTACAAACAGTTCGGCTCAAAGGCCGGATTGTTCGAAGCCTGGCTTGATCAGCGCGATGTCGCGACACGCGCCTTTGTCTTTGGCTCAATTGAAAAGCGCACATCCGACCCGCAGGCTCAGATACTTGCACTGTTCGAAATGGTATCTCTACTAGCTGTCGACCCCTCGTTTCACGGTTGTCCTTTTTCCCGGATCATGGCCGAACGAGGCGATGGCGAGCAACCTGGCGAAGCCCTGGCGATTCGGCACAAGGCGGCCCTGCGATTTTGGTTTGCCGAGCGCGTTAAGGCTGCTGAACTTGACGAATGCGACGAGCATGTCGAAGAGTTGATGACCCTGTATGAAGGGGTGCTGCAACGCATAGCTGCCACGGGATCGCCATCAGCCGCGCAAGCGGCGATCCGTTTGATCAACAAAAGCTGGGATTAGGTCTTGCAACAATGCACCATAAGACTGGAAAATTAACGCGGTTCAAACAATCGAACTTGTAAGCCCGCCATCAACCACCAAACTTTGCCCGGTGACATAGCTCGTCTGCACGCTGCAGAAAAAGGCAACGATTGCGCCAAAATCCTCCGGTGACCCGAAACGACCCGCAGGTATTGATAGGGCTTCCACCTGTCGGGCAATCTCCTCATCATACGTTAGTCCTTTTGCTTGAGCTAACGGTTCGAAGATTGACCGGGTCCCCTCGGTCAGATGAAGAGCGGGTAAAAGGGTATTGATTGTGACATTGCTGCCAGCCAGCGCTTTGGCAATCGCGACCGTGTAATTTACTAGTGCTGCGCGCGGACCACCTGAAAGAATGCGCATTTGCATCGGGAATTTGACGGCTGAGCTGGCGATGTTCACAATTCTTCCCCAGCCGCGGATGGCCATGCCCTCTGCAATAGCCTGGATGAAGGAGAAAGGTGAAATTAACCCGACTTCAATTGCATAACGCAGCTCATCTTCTGATACCGTTCGATAATCAGTTACGAGGCGCTGCGGTGAGGACGTGCCAATGAAAATGTCAGGCTGTGGACACGCCTCAAGAATTTGCAAGCGCCCCTCGTCAGTCGCGTGATCGGCAACAATTGGCGTAACGCGGGTTCCCGTTGCATGATGGATTGCCTCGCATGCTGCCTTTAGCCGGTCTTTACCGCGTGCCGAAACAAACAGCTCGGCACCCTCGCGCGCCAACGTCATCGCCGACGCAAAACCTAGGCCGGCACTGCCGCCATTTACAAGCGCCGTCTTGCCCTGGAGCCCTAAGTCCATTGTCAGCCCCTAAACTTGGAGACAAGCCAACTTTGAACCTTGCCAGCGGCGCGTTCCCAATGCGTGTCGCACATGATATCATGAGCCGTTGGTACCACGATATGATCGCCTCCATAGCGGCGTGCCAGCTTTTCATTTTTGTATCTTGGGATCGACCAATCATTCTCGCCTGATGCGACAAGCACGGGAATGCGGAGTGGTTTGGGCTTGGGACAATCGAGATAGAAGGCGTCATTGGCAGCCTTGTGCGAGGTCAGCCCGTCACAGCGGACCGCGAGCCGCTCCCGCTCATCCGGTGCCAAATCGTCGGACAAAAAGAATGTAAGAAAGGCCGGCAACGCTGCTCTAAGATCACTCTTGACTAGAGCGCGATACATAGGTCGCGGGAAGTTCAAGAGCATGCGCAGCGCCGCACGATTGGACCCTCCGATCGGGGATGGCGCAAGTAAGATCATGCCGGGATATCCGCCCTCGGCCGCCAGTTTTTGAGCAATTGAGCCGCCTAGAGAATGGCCCACAAGGATTGGCTTCTGTGGCATTTGTGCAACAGCCCATCGCACATCATCGACATAGTCGCGAAGCCGCCAGATGTCATGGCGTCCTGTCCGCTCACTTTCACCATGATCGCGATAACTGATTGCAGAGCAATCATAGCCACGCTGCGCGAACCAAGGCATGAAATGGTCGTGCCAGCACCATGCGCCATGAAACCCGCCATGGATAAAGAGCAATGGCGGGCCATGAATTTTGCCTTGAGCAGGGACATGAATAAATTCGAGTTCCACCGAACTGTTCATGCCCGGGCCTCGCGCTGCGACTGCGTCCAAGCCTGCGCTTGAAGCAGGGCGAAAAGGGCCACCAACAATGCCGGAACAGCTATAAGTGCTGCGCCTGTCGCATCGACCTTTGACCAACTCATGGCCAAGAAAATGGCCGCTATCGCGACAAAACTCCAATCAAGCGCGATGATTGTCTTGACCAGCCAATCCATCGGACGTGCAGCAGCGAACAGCAAGATCGGAACATAAGTTGCAAGCATGATACCCAGCGCAATCGTCCATGGGCGGCCGGGCAAGGCGGTATGAGCCGTTACCCAGTCGGTCGCCGCAAGGCAGGTGGTCGCGCATATCATCGTGAATGCGCCATTAGCGCGAAGGCCAGTCGATAAATTCATGGAACGAATCACTTTAATTATGTATAGTAATTTTCCTAGGCTGGATCGCAAGGGCGCGCAAGATGTCGACACGCAACTACAATCAAAATTGTGCTCTCGCTCGCGCTTCTGATCTTTTGGGCGAACGTTGGACGCTGCTCATCATTCGCGACCTGTTGATAGCACCGCGCCGCTTTCGCGAACTCGAACAGCGCCTGCGGAATATGGGGACAAATTTGTTGGCTAAGCGGCTAAAAGATATGCAGCGCGCCGGATTGCTCTCTGGTGGGGAGTCGCGTTCACCCTATTGCCTGACCGATATGGGCCGGGCGCTTGAACCCATGGTGCTACACTTAGCCAGGTGGAGCCTAAAGTGGGTGCCGTCGCCCTTGATGCCGTCTGCAGTACACTATCCGGATTGGGATTTGCTGGCACTGAAATCGCTATTCGTACCTGACCCAAAGATGCGATCGCCGCTGCTTGCTCGATTTGAAGCCGGCGATTGGATTGCATGGGTCAAGGTAGATCGGCACGGATATACATATGGCTTAGGTGAGCCGAACGGCATCGCGGACATCGATTTTTCCTGCAACGTTTCCGATTTACGGAATGCTGATTCAATAATCCCGACAATGAAGCCTACAATGCGCCAAAAAGCAGAACGGCTGCTTTCCTGTTTTCCGCTCAATTAATCTGAAACGCATCAATCCGTGCGCTAGTCAGCTTATTTTCTGCGTCAAACAAAAGCTTGAACCACCCCCCAGAACTAAATGAACCGCTACAAGTTGAAGTTCCTTCGCCTTCGCCTGACTCGTCGGCTTCCAGACACCTGATCGATATTTCAGGAAGGAACGCGCCCACATTGGCCGTAACTTCTGGGCGCTGGCGAGCCCTGCCAATACCGAGCGCAGCAGTGCTTCGATCGCCAATATCGTTAACGTGCACGATCTTTATCGCTAGTAACTTCCCGCCCATGATGTGCCGCGTTCCGCGGGCATCTTCCCATTCGCATAATATGTCCCTGTCATCGCATTCGGCGCCATTTACCAATCTACCGATAGCCTGCGGGACAGCCTTCTCGTTCAGCGGGAAGCGCGAGAAGCTTGCGTCTGCCCTCATGAAAGGATCCGAAATTTGCGCCGACGCTGTCCGACTGCTCCCTGGAACTTTGACGTCACCCTTATGGTCAGCTGGCAAGACAGGTTCATTAGCCTGCGCCAGAGCAGCTGGGGCTTGCGATTGATCGTCGCTGGGATCTTCGGCAAGGCCGCAACCTGACAAAGATACCACGAAAGTACTCAAAATCAGGATTGATTCGAGAATGGGTCTCAAGCTTGTACCTCATGATCCTTGGCAAGATGATTAGATGACCGAACTAGAGTGTTCAAAGCACACTCCCACAACAAAAATGCACTAGTGCGTCTAGACGCTCCTGATTGCACCCTTTTCAGAACTCCTGTCCTTCGAAGCGAGCTTGGACCCGTGACGCTTACAGTGAATCTGCGATGAACTAGTGCAAGTTGTAACTGGCCCGCGTCACGGCGGCGCGACTAAACGAAGCTCCAAATGCTATTGGAGATTCAGCTTGCGACCGACTACCCCCAAAAGTTCCATTTCTCCAACCCGGCCAAAAAGCTTGCCAATCGTGTCAGGTGTGGCGCGTCGGTCAATGTCGGTATCGCTGGCCTCGGTCATTGCCACCCTGGGTACGCCGGTCGCCGCACAACAACAGCCAGTCTCGCCCGTTACCGTCGCGCCGGAGAGCCTTGCACCAGAACAGAAACGCGCTGCAGTCAGGGTCGATATCCCGGCTACCTCAGCCTTGAAAGCGCCTGACGGTTCAGAAAATCTGGCCGTTACACTTGGGTCGGTCGAAGTCACCGGTGCATTTGATGAGGTCGTCAACATCACGGAAACGGTGCTCTCGCGACTGCGGGGGCGTGAGGTAACGCTGGCGCAGATATATGATGCTGCCTCCGAAATCGAAGCGGCACACGCCCGCGCAGGTTTTGTTCTTGCGCGTGTATCCGTCCCACCGCAGGAACTCGTTGATGGCGGCGCGCTAAAGCTGACGATAACCGACGGATATATTGAGAGCGTTGACGTGAGCGCGGTGGCTGAACGCGTTCGTGAGCCGGTCGCCCGTCGTGCCGAGGCGTTAGTCAACAAGCCCAAGCTCGCGCTGCGCGATATCGAAGAAGCGCTTAGCATGGCAGCCGATGTGCCTGGTTTGCGATTGCGGTCAACGCTGGTTCGCGGCAGTCAGCCTGGCGCTGTCAAACTTGTGCTTGAAGGCGAGCAGCGGCTGCTAACGGGCTTTGTCGGGGTCGACAATCAGCTCGACGCGTCATTGGCCCGGTGGGGCGCCAACTTGCAGCTTGTGCTCAATTCACCCTTTGGCGCCGGCGAACAATTCTATGGATTTGCCTCATCGGATTACAGTTTCCGCGACTATTTCAGCAGCACACCGCGGCAACGTGTGCTGGGTGGCGGCGCCATTGTGCCGGTCGGCGACGGTCGCTTCACTCTAAACCCAGAAGTCACTTTCGCAACAACAACCCCTGATGCGCCGACCGGCGTTCTTCGAACGCGCGGTCTGTTGCGTAGATTGACCTTGCGCGGACAGGCAGTGATCGACAAATCCCGCAGCCGCGACGTGCGATTAGGGGTGGCCGTTGAGCAGATCGACGTCCGCAACGACGCGCTCGATTTTGCAACACGCCTTAACCGCGATCAATATATGGCCGCGCGCCTAACCGGGAGCTTGGCAAATACCAGCACATCTGGCGCTCGTACCGGCCTGACGATCCAGTTCAGTACCGGGCTGGGCGATTTTGGCGGTATAGATCGCGCTGAATCCGTCCGCAGAGCGACTCCGTTTTCCCGGGTTGGTGCCAGCCCAAACTTCACCCGACTTCTGGTTTCTGGCCGCAGCGCGATTCCCTTGGGTGGGGCGCAACTCGCGCTTTTTGGCAGCGCACAGACGACATTCGGTGACCCGGTCTTCAGGTCGGAGCAATTCAATCTGGAAAGCCCGGAAGCACTTTCTGCTTTTGTTGGCGCGCGCGGCCGGTCGATGCAGGTCTGGTCGGGCGCGCCGAAATCAGTGTTGTTAGCGATGCAAGTGGCGAAAGCGGCCCCTCACTGACCCTCTCTCCCTATGCATTTACGGCGTTTGGCGCAGGGCGCCTTGAGGCGCCAACGGCAGTGGAGCGTGGCTCGATTGATGCTTTCAATTTCGGCGCAGGACTGCGTGGCACCCTCGCCAATCGCATCGACTTTGCGGTCGAGTATGCGCGCAGCGAATCGCGCATCCCCGTTCTCGACAACGTCGACCGTGTTTCGGTGACTACAACCCTGCGATTCTGAACGGCCATTCCATCATGACCAACTCCATATTCTCCCAACCAACTGCTGAAAGGCTATTTGCCATGTCGACCATGTTGCCGCGCTCTGCTCAGGAGCATCGTCTGCTTTCCGCGCGTCAGTTTCGTCGCTCCTGCCTTTCGAGTACAGCTGTCCATTGTGCAATTTTGTGCGGGGCAGGCTTCCTGGCAGCAGCGCCTGCCGAGGTTTGGGCGCAGCAGCTTCCATCAGGCGGAACGGTGAGTGCCGGTTCGGCAACGATTCAGTCAGGCGGCAACAATACGACAATCACGCAAACGAGTGATCGCGCGGTCATCAACTGGAATAAATTCTCAGTTGCCAATGGTAATGAGATCATATTCCGCCAACCGAATACTGGCGCAGCAACGCTGAACCGCGTAACCGGCAATGAGCTGTCGACCATTGCAGGCCGTATCCAGGCCGACGGATCAGTCTACATTGTCAATCCGAACGGTATCGCGATCACCGCTACCGGCCTTGTGCAGACGGGCGGCGCTTTTGTCGCATCGTCGCTTGATATGTCGGATGCTGATTTCCAGGCCGGGCGCGCCAACTTCCGGGGCAAAGGTGCCTCCGCTCGTATCACCAACGCCGGGTCGATCACCGCAGGTCAAGGTGCCTATGTCGCGTTGCTTGGCGGCGCAGTTACCAACTCCGGATCGATCATCGTTCCGCAAGGCAGGCTGGCGCTTGGATCCGGTGAGCAGATTGCGCTTGATTTGAACGGCGGGAATTTCCTGCAGGTTGCAGTTCCTACTGCGTTGCTCACCAACGCAGCGCTGGTGAGCAACTCTGCACTATTACCGCTGCGGGCGGGCTGATCGAACTGAAGGCTGCTGTGTTGAAGGACGCGGTACGCGATGTCGTCAATATGTCTGGCACAATCAACGCAGATAGCGCGATCGGCGATGGTGGCCGGATCGTTCTGTTGGGCGGTGCCGATCAGCAAAATCTGGCTGGTAATGTGACGGTCACCGGAACTTTGTCGGCGCGCGCTTCGGGTGCGTCCGGCAACGGCGGTTTCGTCGAGACATCAGGCCAGAGGGTCGACCTCAATACCGCTACTGTCACGACACTGTCCGCCAACGGACGCGCGGGAACATGGCTGATCGACCCTGTGGATTTCACCGTTGCTGCAACCGGAGGTGACATCACGGGTGCCAACCTGACCCGCAACCTCGCAAACGGCAACGTCACGATCCTGTCCAGCCAGGGCGCTGTCGGAACCAATGGTGACATTAACATCAACGACGCTGTCTCGTGGAACGCGAACACGCTGACGCTCGACGCCTTTCGCGACATTAACGTCAATGCTGTTATGAATGCTACCGGCACAGCGGGATTCGTTGGCATTGTTGGCGACGTCACGCAGACGGGTGTTGGAACCACCGCCGGAAATCTTGACTTCGGGATGGACGTCAGAGGCTTCTATGGGAAGCTTAATCTGGCTGGCACCAGCAGCTTCCGCCTTAACGGGCTGGACTATGTGATCATAACCTCGCTGGGCGCGGAAGGGTCAACCACCGGCACAGATTTGCAGGGCATCAACGGAAGCTCCAACGGCCTCAACATTACTGGCAATTTTGTTTTGGGCGCAGATATCGACGCCTCGGCCACCAGCACATGGAATGGTGGCGCGGGCTTCAACCCGATTGGCTTTACGCGAACCAGATTCAACCCATTCATCGGCCAATTCAACGGCCTCGGCCACCTGATCAGCAATCTGACCATTAACCGCCCAACCGCCGGAAGTGTTGGCCTGTTCGGTGAATTGCTGACCCTTGCAACCGCCGGGGCACGAACCGCCAGCATCAGCAATGTCGGCCTTGTCGGAGGATCAGTGACAGGTCGGGACTTTGTAGGATCACTTGTCGGAGAGGTGACCCGGGGCAGTCTGCGCAATGTTCTGTCCACGGCGCGGGTGACCGGGGGAACAGAGGTTGGCGGTCTGGTTGGCGATGTCACTGGCACGATCTTTAATGCCTTCGCCACAGGCGAAGTGATCGGAGATGGCATCAATGTCGGCGGTCTGGTAGGAAGTCTGGATTCAGGAAGTATTGAGGCGGCCTTTGCAACCGGTGATGTAACGGGTTGCAACCGTGTTACTGCATGTTTTGCCTATGGTGGGCTTGCTGGCACCGTGGGCGGCGGAGCGACATTGACAAGCGTCTTTGCGACAGGCGATGTTGCCGGTTATCGCATGGTGGGTGGTTTAGTCGGCCGGGCCGGATCGGCGACAATCACCGATTCCTATTCCAATGGGGATGCTTTTGCGAGTGATCCAACTTTTGCGTCTGCGGGCGGGTTGATCGGTCAGGGTTCGAACCTCACCCTGAACCGAGTATATTCCACTGGCGCGATAATTGCACTTGCCGGCACTTGGGTCGGGGCGCTTGTCGGCGAAAACGATGGCACCGTGACCATCAACAATGGCTATTGGAACCAGGACAGGGCAGTGTTGTCCTTCTCCTGCGGTCGTATTCTTTGCAGCGGTGCAAGTGGTTTAACGACCGAACAAACGCTTCGCGCCGCAAGCTTCGCAGGCTGGGACGTCAATGGCAGCGGGTCGGCATGGCGCAATTATGAAGGCCGCACAGCGCCTTTGCTCACGGCGCTACTAACGCCTGCTTTTGTTGAAATGCCATCGGCCCCGACGGCGGTATATAATGGTACGGACCAGTCGGCACTGGCCGGCGTTCGAGTGGTTCAGGCGATCAACGGTGGGTCGGTTGATCCCCGGCGGATCTTCGGCACAGTAAGCAGCAACTGTGTTGGCGGATGCACCAATGCGGGAAGCTACACCGTAACAGGTACGTCGGATCTCTATTCAGATCAATTCGGGTATAATCTGATTGTCCGTTCCCCGCTATCGACAACGCTCACGATTACGCCAGCGGCGTTGCAACTGACGTATTTGGCGAATGCAGCGAGCGGGATTTATGGTTCGAACCCCTCTGGTCTGGGCGGCACATTCAGCGCCAATGGACTGGTCGGCAGCGATGTCCTTGCAGACGTGCTGAGGGGAACTGCTACATGGACGACCACCGCAACCTCTGTGTCCGGGGTTGGCAGCTATGCCATAACGGGTGGCGGGCTGACCTCCGGCAATGGCAATTATACAATTTCCGCCGTCCAGGCGTCGGGGAATGCTTCGGCCTACACCGTAACGCCGCGCGCGATTACGGTGACTGCCAATGCCCTGTCCCGTCTTTATGGCGCGGCCAATCCCGCGCTGACATTCACTGTCGGCGGGCTCGGGCTGGTCAATGGCGATGTCCTTGGTGGCGCGCTTGCAACAACGGCCACCTCAGCGTCCAACATTGGCAATTATGCCATCACGCAGGGCAGCCTCGCCAATAGCAATTATGCGATCAGCTATGTCGGTGCAGATCTTGCGGTCAATCCCGCCGCATTGCTGATCAGGGGTAACAACGGCTCCGCCGTGTACAACGCAGCTCATCAAACTAATGGCTTCACAGTCACTGGTCTTCTGAACGGCGATACGGTGACTGGCGTATCGGGCCTCGGTGCAGGAACCAATGTGGGCACTTATGCCGATAACCTTTCGGCTGCCGCTGGGTCTGGGCTTGGCAATTACACAATTACCTATGAGAATGGTGGACTGACCCTAACCCCTGCCGCACTGCGGATCATCGGTAACAGCGTAAGCCGTGTGTACAGCGGGATAGTGCAGACGAACGGATTTACCGTTTCCGGTCTGCTCGGCGCCGACCAGGTGACCGGCGTAGACGGTTCCGCAACCGGAACCAATGCCGGCACCTATGCCGACAATCTTTCGAATGCGATCGGCGCCGTCTGGCCAACTACAACATCACCTACATCAACAATGGCCTTGTTATTACCCCTGCAGCACTGCAGCTGACCTATCTAGCAAACGCAACAAGCGGCACATATGGTTCGAACCCATCGGGTTTAGGCGGCACATTCAGCGCCACAGGGCTGGTCGGCAACGACCTAATTGCCGATGTGCTCCGCGGAACAGCTACATGGACTACCGCTGCCACATCCACCTCCGGGGTTGGTACCTATGCCATAACCGGATCGGGACTTAGCCTGAGCAACGGCAATTACACGCTTACTGCTCTTCAGGCGGCAGGCAATGCGTCGGCTTACACCGTTACACCGCGTACCATCACGGTGACGGCAAATGCCCTGTCGCGTCTATATGGCGCGGCCAATCCAGCGTTGACATTCACCGTTGGTGGGCTGGGCCTTGTCAATGGCGATAGCCTGAGCGGGGCGCTGGCCACATCAGCCGCTTCAAACTCCAACGTGGGCACATATGCAATCACACAGGGCACCCTTGCCAATCGAAATTATACTATCAGCTATAATGGCGCAAACCTGACCGTGACACCAGCAAGCCTCACGGTCACGGGCGACAGAACAAGCGTCTTTTTCAACGGACGCTCACAATCCAATGGATTCACTGTCAGCGGGCTGTTGAATGCAGATACTTTAACGGGCGTATCCGGGCTTGGTAGCGGGACCGCTGTTGGAACCTATGCCGACAACCTTTCGGCTGCTATCGGCAACGGCTTGGGCAACTACATCATTACGTACGTCAACGGCGCGCTGACAATCAATGCAATCGATTCAGGGTCGGGCTTCATTCAGTTCCTGAACTTCACGGAGAACAGCGGCAATGGTCCTTCAAATGGGGCTGCTTCGGCTAAGGATACTGCACCAGCCGTCTCTTGCTCGGCAGAGGCCGTGTCTGAAACGCTACGGTCAACTGGTCAGGTAGCAGCCGGGGCAGCGGGCCAGTCGTGCCCAATTTGATATCAGCCGACCTGCCAAGAAAGCGCTTTCCTTTAATCAGCGTCGATCTTGGCAGAAGAATCCAAACTATGGCTAAGTCCAGTGCGATCGCGCTTGCTGGACTTAGCCTAATCGCCATGCCCTCCCCAACGATGGGCTGCGTCATTATACAGCCTTTGATCGAAGACGTGCATGCAGTGATCCAATATTATAGTGTGCGGACGCTTAGGAAATGGATTGCGTGGAACAAGGAGACCTTGGATGTTCGCAGCTCCATTAACGGTCGCACACCCCTTATGGCTGCACTTTTTGAAGAAAAGCCAAAGCAGTTCAAAGTCCTGCTGGAAGCGGGTGCCAATCCCGATTTAACCGACAATGTCGGCAATACAGCCCTGCACATAGCGGCGCAGATTAATGAACCAGGGCATGTGCTCACGCTTCTGAAAGCAGGTGCCAATCCCAATGTCCTGAATGCGCAGAATGAGACGTTCCAGAAATATCTGTTCATGACCGATGACAAACTGCTGACTGCGCAGTCACGATTGGAAATGTCGGCGGTCAAGGAGTGGCTGCGCTCGCAAGGCATTGCCGTACGGGGAGACTGATCAAGCAGCGCTTAAGGCCAGTCAATTCTGTCATGGTCGGGATGCTGCCGATTGCTTGCCTTAATCGCCGCCGCCCATTCTTCCTGTGCTGGTTGATCGGTGGGACCACGGTCAGGAAAATCGGTAATCCTTTCGAACCAAGGCATGCGGCCTTCGATACCATCATGGCTGACAGGCACAAAATGTTCTGGGTGATCCAGGGAGCCAATGGTCACAGCGATAGTGTCGGATGAGATGTCGTCATAGAATAATGGTGTTCCGCAACGCTTACAAAACCCGCGGTCGACATGCTCCGAACTGCGCCAGCTGGACGGTGCTCCGCGTATCCAGCGGAAGGCTGCTTTGGGTACGGAAACGAGAGCCGAGAAGACGTTTCCAACGGCTTTCTGACACATCCGGCAGTGACAAAGATGCGCATTGTTCAATATTCTCGTCGTTTGATAGCGCACTGCACCGCATTGGCAGCCACCGCTCACAACGCTGCGAGAATTGATTGCCTCATCCTTCATTGAAGTGGAGCCGCCGACGTAGCCGTTACTGCGCCACGGTCACGGGGGCCATTCGCGGAACATCGCATTGCGTGCGGAATTTGGCAGTCTTTTTGTCGAGCTGCCTGCGCAATTTCTGTATTTCCGATATCTTGTCGCGCATTGCCGCAATGGGCAGGATGCCCTTGGCCAATACACGCGTCCCGCCAAACTCATTCGGTGCAGAACGAATGTTCCAGACAATCTGATCGTAGCCAGACCCAAAAGCCAACAGCGCTTTGACGGGGACTACCGCTTTTGTGCTCATATTGCCATTGTTATGACGGTGCCAGACCATGATGCTGGTCATACTGGCTTCACTAACCGTTTGCGTGCGATCAGCATCGGTCGAGCGGTAAAAATGGATCCAGCTCCGCTCTGGCTTTTCCAAAGCACGACCGATTTTTTGTGCGTCGAACCAATAGTCCAGCGATACAAAGACGTCATCTTCGTGCAACGGTGCCTTTGTCGGCAAATCCGCCGGCCAATAATATCTCACCGCCCATTTCAAACGCATGCCGGGCTCAAATTCGATGTGTGTTTTTGGTTGCCAGCCAAAGCTGTCTCGCGAGCGGGTAACTGTGCCAGCAGCTTCGAAAACGCTTCTGGACGCATCCCATTCACCCTCCGCATCTTCTTTCGAAACTGAGCAAATCCATTCAAAGCCCCCCGTAGAGGAATTCGCTTGAGCCGGAGTTGATAGAGCTATCGATAGAATGATGGCGCAACTAATTTTCAGTCGTTCCGAAACAAGTTTCAATTGTTTTCCTTTTGCCCTTTGTGTCGGCCGTCTATCCTTGCGGTCAGAACAGCGCTGTCGAACAAACAAAGAATCGAACGAAAGTGCGAAACTTCGACGGCGCGTTCCCTGCTATCACGGCACCTGACTCGCGATAAGGCGTTTGATGCACTAGTGTATCTGTCGCATATCTGCTGGTCTTGTTGCCCGGGACGATTTTCCGTTGCCGCCGCCGATGACAGCGAAACGCCCTTGATTGGCGAGGAGTGTGCGTGCCTGCCGGTTTGAGAGTGTGCCGGTGCAGTCGAACAGCACCTCAAAGCTGTTCGATAGATCGAGCGCGCCGATCTTGGCAAAGTCGAGAACGCTGTCGGCACCAAGCGCAGCGACCGCCCACAGCTTTGCGCTATGGGTAACAGCGGTAACTTCAGCACCTGTTGCCTTGGACAGCTGCACCAGGGCGGCCCCCATGTCAGAGCCTGCGCCAAAAATCATGACTTGGCTGGGCTGAGCCGCCCGCGCGGTACGCAAAAAGCGCATTGTCAGAGGGTGTCAGATTGTTTGTGTAAGCGGGGACCGGGTTCCATTCTGAGGAAGAAGGGACTCGACGATGACGACGACGATCAAGCAAGAGACACTGGACGATTTGCTATCGGGGGTAACCAGCCCGGA